>NZ_JBHXRU010000072.1:0-31988 GCF_042716255.1 Streptomyces sp. NPDC058662
GACGGGACCGGCGAACCGGCCCCGTCACCCCGCGCGCTGGCGGCTCCCGGGCCGGGTCCTCGGGGACCCCGGCCACGGCGATGGCGGTGCGATGGAGCGGTGAGCGATGGATCGGTGGAGCGTGATCGGTGGAGCGGTGGAGCGGTGGAGCGGTGGAGCGGTGGATCGGTCGGTCAGTGCGCGGCCACGCGGGCCATCGCCCCGGTCCGGCGCGGTTGCAGCGGGACACCGCTCGCCGTGGCCCGGGCCGGCGGTGCCGGCGGGCGGTCACGGCGGGGCTGTACCGCCACACCGTTCTGGACGTCCATCACGGCGTGCGCCACGAGTCCGCCCATCGGGTCGTGCCGGATCAGGTCCCGCAGCCGGGACCTGGACGACCGCCCCTCGTTGCCGGGGTACAGGTGCTTGCCGAGTCCGACCGCGTGGGCCAGTGCGGCGAGCGCCGCGGTCCGCGGGTCCGGCGGTACGCCGGTGCGGATCGCACTGTCGAGCCGGGCACGGATCTCCCGACTGATCGCCGTGTCCGTCGCCTGGTAGCGAGTCGTCGGCAGCACCCCGCACATCTGTCCCGCGACGGCATGGACCATGCCGCAGCGCTCCAGGTGCGCGAGGTAAATCTGGCGGAGCCCCAACCGGGGTCCACCGATCCAGTGGACGGCCCGAACCGGGCTGCCGCGTCTGCGCAGCAGTTCCAGTGCGGAGTCCAGAGTCGGATCTCCTGTCGGCCGTGGCATCACCACGGCGATACGATCCCCGTCAGGGGCTATCCGTCCTGCCAGAGCCAGCTCCACTAGCTGTGCCCCGGCCAGGCCGAGGTCGAGCGACTGCGGCTGCGCCGTGGTACCCGTTGCCGGGTCCAGGGCGAGCAGTAGAAGCTCCTCCGGAATTGTTCTGCGGCTCCTGCCCATCCATGCCTCCCCGCGTGGATGAGTGACAGGGTGACGCCTCTCACATTCATCTGTCGAGAGCGCGTGGCCGGTTTGTGGCGGAACCCGCAGCTATGTCGTTCTCGTCCAGCACGGGGGCGATGCCCCCGAGACGGGACACTGTTAGACATTCGGACAGCCGGACGTGGCGGCGATGGAGGAGGAACTGGTGGCGGGCGAGTCCCCCGACAAGTCGGTTGATGAAGGAGCGCCGGGGGCGGCGCAGTCCTCCGCGGACCACGACCCGAGGCTCTCGGTGTTCCGCCCGAGGGAGCCGGAGGGCGGAGCCGCGCGGCCCCGCCCCGGTTCGGCCACGCCTGGCGCGGACGCCGGGGCGGCGACCCGGGCGGACGCGAGCGAGGCTGACGCGGGTGCGGCCGAGGCTGATGCGAGCGAGGCCGATGCGGCCGAGCGCGCGGCGGCTGAGTCGGGCGCGGCTGGACCCGGCGCGGCTGAGCCCCGGGCCGGCGCGGCCGGGGCTGACGCGGCTGAGTCCGAGGGGTCGTCCGATGCGGATGCGGATGCTGATGCGGCTGAGCCCGAGGCCGGCGCGTCCGGGTCCGTAGCGTCCGGGCCCGAGGCGTCCGAGCCGGAGGATTCCGGGGCTGTCGCGGCCGAGCCCGAGGGGGCGGCCGAGCGCGGCGAGGATGCCGACGGCGCCAGCGACGGCGCTGCCGACGCCGATGCCCGGCGGCGGGATCCGCTGCGCGAGGCGGTGGCGGCCTGGGTCGCCTCGGCCGAGGCCGGCGAGGACGCCGGCAAGGGGTCCGCCGCCGCGCCCGGTCCCGGCGTACGCGGCGCGGACACCGCGCAGCCCGCGGGTTCCGGTTCCGCCGTCGGGGGCGAGCCAGCCGAGGACGGCGCCACGGCGGTGTTCCGGGTGGCGAAGCCGGCCGCCGCATCGCCGGCGGAGGATTCCGTTTCGGCCTCCTCCGCCCCCAGCCCCTTGCCTTCGGCCGACGCCGACGCGGCCGCCTCCGAGAAGCCGGAGCGCGCCGCCGAGGAGCCCGCGAGCAGCGAGCGCACCGCTGTGTTCCGTACGGTCAAGCCGCCTTCCGCGCCGGCTGCCGAGGTGCCGAAGCCGTCCGCCGGGGAGCCGGCCGACAGCGAGCGGACCGCCGTCTTCCGGGCCTTCAAGCCGGATGCCGTGCCGGCCGGAGAGGATTCCGGTTCCAGCCGGTCGCGGCCGACCGCCACCGAGCCGGCCGACAGCGAGCGCACGGCGGTGTTCCGGGCCTTCACGCCGGCGTCCGGTTCCGCGGCCCCTTCCGCTTCCGCGCCGGCGGGCACTCCGGCTCCGGGGGGAGCGTCCTCCGCGCCGGGGAAGTCGCCCGTCGCCCGTCCGGCCGCCGGGACCGCTTCCGGTGCCGGCGCCGCCCCTGAGCGGACCGAGTCGGCCGCCGCGGAGCGCGCGGCGTCCGCCGGGTCCGCCGACAGCGAGCGCACGGCGGTCTTCCGCGCGGTCCGGCCCGATGCCGCGCCGCCGAAGGCCAGTACCTTCGTACCGCTGCGTACGGACGACGCGGCTCCGAAGCCGGCCGAGGCGCCCGCCTCCCAGCCCGCGCCTGCTCCCGCGCCCGCCTCCGCCTCCCAGCCCGCGCCCGCCTCCACGCCGAGGACGGCCGCCACGCGCGGCCCGGCGCCGGCGGAGTCGCCCGAGCGGACCACCCAGCAGCCCCTGCCGCCGAAGCCGCCGCTCGACATGCTGGCGGACCTCACGAACAACCCGCCCCCGCCGCCGAGCCCGCTGCGTACCGCCGTCCGGCGGGTCAAGATCTACGCCCCGCTCGTCGTGCTCCTGGCCGTGGTCCTCGCCGTCGTGCAGCTGGTGCGCCCGCTGCCGGAGCCGAAGCTCGTCATGACCGCGAAGTCCTCGTACGCCTTCGCCGGCGCCAAGCCCGAGCTGCCCTGGCCCGCCGAGGGCCAGGCGTACATGGCGGCCGCCGGTCTGGGCACGCTCGGCCAGTCCGGCGAGCAGAAGCCCGTGCCGATCGCGAGCGTCACCAAGTCGATGACGGCGTACATCATCCTGCGCGACCACCCCATCAAGAAGGGTGAGCAGGGCGAGATGATCGATGTCGACAGGACGGCCGAGGCCGAGGGCAAGAAGAACAACTCGACCGACAACGAGTCGACCCTCGACACGGTCAAGGAGGGCGACAAGATCTCTGAGTACGACGCGATCGCCGCCCTGATGATCCCGTCGGCCAACAACATCGCCCGGCTGCTGGCGCGCTGGGACGCCGGTTCCCAGGAGGCGTTCGTCAAGAAGATGAACGACACCGCCAAGGAACTCGGCATGACCAAGACCACGTACACGGACCCCTCGGGTCTGGACGCGACGACGGTCAGCACCGCCGAGGACCAGGTCAAGCTGGGCCTGCGGCTGGTCGAGATGGAAACGCTGCTGGACATCACGAAGAAGACCAGCTGGGTGGACCCCTCCGGCAAGAACTGGCGGAACTGGAACGGCCTGACCGGCGCCACCGGCGCCCTCGGGATCAAGACCGGAACGACCACCAAGGCCGGCGGGAACCTCCTCTTCGCCGCCCAGAAGAAGATCGGCAACACCAACCAGCTGATCGTCGGAGCCGTCCTCGGCCAGCACAAGCCGCCGATCATCGACAGCGTGCTCGCCGAGAGCAAGCGGCTGATGCAGGCCACCCAGAAGGCCCTCGAAGGCGCCCCCGTCGTGAAGAAGGGCGATGTCGTCGGCTACGTGGACGACGGGCTCGGCGGCCGGACCCCGGTGGTCGCGACCGCCGACGTGCAGGCGGTCGGCTGGGGCGGTCTGACCGTCGCCGTCAAGCTGGCGGACGGCGGCGGCACGATGCCGCAGACGGCGAAGGCCGGTACCGAGGTCGGCGTGCTGACCGTCGGTGAGGGAGCCAGCCAGGTGAAGGTGCCGGTGGTGCTCCAGGGCGACCTCGCCGCGCCGGGCCTCGGCAGCAAGCTGACGCGCGTCGGCTGACCGTCGGTGAGAGCGTGGTTCCGGCGTCCCGGGCAACCCCGGGGCGCCGGAGCGCGTCTTGGCACGGGGGACGACACCCGCCGCTCGTACGTGCACCCGAACGACTGTGCGAATGCGACGGCGGGAGGACCGGTGCGGGTGTCGGTACGGATGCGCGGACGCCCGCGTGTGCGTGTGCGTGTGACGTCCACGGGTGTGGACTCGGGTGTTGGGGAGTACGGCAGTGACCACCGCTGAGCAGCAGAACCCGCGCCTCGGACCCCCTCCGTCGGCGGACGAGGGGGTGCCGGGGGTGCCAGGGGTGTCCGGGACGGCAGGAGTGTCCGGGGTGTCTGGGGCGTCCGGGGTGTCTGGGGCGTCCGGGGCGTCCGGGGTCCCTGGTGTCCCCGGTGTCCCCGGTGGGCGTCGCCCGGGGTCCGGCGCGGCGGGGCGGGTCCTCGACGCGGCCCGGCGGCACCCGGTGCTCGTGGCGACCGTCCTCGCCGGGCTGCTGCACGTCGTCTGGTTCTTCACCTTCGCCAACAGTGGCGGCGACCTCGCCGCGCAGGACGCCTGGGCCGAGTTCGTCGGACGCCATCCCGACTCGGCGTACAACCTCGCCTGGTACGGCGGCATGCACCCCGTCTCGTACAGCGTGGTCTCGCCCTACCTCATGCACGTGCTGGGCGTCCGGACCACGATGATGGTCGCGGGCACCGTCTCGGCCGGGCTGCTCGCGCTGATCCTCACCCGCTGCCGGGGGGCCGTCCGCGAGCCGCTGTGGCCCGCCCTCGCCGGGGTCTTCGGACTGTTCTGCAACGCCCTGTCGGGCCGCGTCACCTTCGGCCTCGGTGTGCTGTTCGCCCTCGGTGCGGTCGCCGCCGTCTTCTGCTGGCCCCGCAAATGGGCCGAGCGGCGCTGGGCGAAGGCCGCCGCGGCGGCCCCGCTGGCGGGCCTCGCGACGGCCTCCAGCCCGGTCGCCGGGCTGTTCCTCGGGGTGGTCGCCGCCGCGCTGTTCCTGAGCCGGCGGCGCCCGGGGGCGTACGCCCTGGGGCTGGCGCCGGTGGCCGTGGTCGGGCTGTCGGCCTGGCTTTTCCCCTTCTCCGGGACCCAGCCGATGCGGCTCGGCTCGGCGGCGCTGCCGTTCGCGGCCGCGGTCGCGGTGCTGGTGCTCGTACCGAGGAAGTGGAAGACCGTCCGCATCGCCGCCGGCGTCTACGCCCTGGGCGTGTTCCTGACCTGGGCCGTCGACTCGCAGGTCGGCTCGAACGTGACCCGGCTGGCCATGCTGTTCGGCGGCGCCGTGCTGATCGCCGCCCTCCCCTACGCGGCACCGCGCTCGCGGCGCTGGTACGCCCTGGTGCTGGCCTTCGCCGGGGTGAACCTGTGGATCACCACCAACAGCATCACGGACATCGTCCGCACCACCCCGGTCGCGGCCTGGAACCGGGAGCTGGCCCCGCTGGTCGACCAGCTGCAGAAGGCGGGCGCCGAGCGCGGCCGCGTCGAGGTGGTGCCGGCCAGCAGCCACCGGGAGTCCTCGGCCTTCCCCTCGTACGTCAACCTGGCCCGCGGCTGGAACCGGCAGGCGGACCTGGAGCGGAACCCGCTCTTCTACGACGACACCCTCACCGCCGAGACGTACCGCGACTGGCTCAACCGCTGGGCGGTGCACTACGTCGTCCTGCCCGCCGACACACCCGACGAGGGCGGGAAGGACGAGGCCAAGCTGGTGCGGGAGGGGGAGCTGCCCTACCTCCAGCAGGTGTGGGGCGACAAGAACTGGCAGCTCTTCAAGGTGCACCGGCCGACCGACCTGGTGGCCGGGCCGGCGAGCGTGGTGCGCGCGAGCGCCGACCAGCTGGTGGTGGACGTCAAGGAGCCCGGCCGGGTGCTGGTGCGGATCCCGCACTCGCCGTGGCTGGGGCTGGTGGACGGGGCGGGCAAGGCGGTGCCGCCGCCGCAGGAGACCTTCGCGTCGAAGGCGCGGAGCGGCGGCGGGGGCGGGAGCGCGCTCCCGAAGGAGTACGCGAACACGGCCGGCTGCCTGTTCAAGGCCGCTCCCGACGCGGCGGGCGACGTGTGGACGGAGCTGCTGGTCGCGGCGCCGGGGGAGTACCGAGTGGCGGCGAAGTACCAGCTGCCGCGCGGGACGCCCTGCCCGGAGGAGCTGATCCACCAGGTGCTGGGGGCGCCGGAGCGGCCGGCACCGGACGCGTAGCGTCCTTGATCCGAAATTCTTTACGTCCGGTCCGGGTGCGTTGGTCCGTATATCTGCATACGATCCGAGTAGTCCGATTGGGTGCTTCCCGAGGGAGTTGACGACGGGATGAGCAAAGAGCAGAGGCATGACGTCCAGGCGGCCATCGCGAAGGCGCAGGACCAGTTCCAGGTCCAGGTGCCGCGCGCGCAGGGGCACGGCTTCGAGGGTCCGGTGCGGAGCAAGGTGAAGGGCGGAGCGCACACGAAGGCGGACCTCAAGCGGGCCGGCACTCCACAGGGCGACCGCATCGGCGAACGCAGCCGGGGCCTGAGCTGACCCGAGTCCGAGCTGATCCGAGTCCGAAGCTGATCCGTGGCGCCGCGTGGCTCGTGCCCGTCGCTGGGACCACGGGCGTCGGGCCCGGGGCGGGACCGGCCCGGTCGGCCGGCCCGCCCCGGAGTCCCGCGTGTCACCCCTCCAGCGCCCGCAGCACGGGCAGCAACTGATCCTCCTCGTGGTCGAGATGGGCCTCCAGCTCCCGGCTCAGCCGCTCCACCCGCTCACTGAGACCGGCCCCGGGCCCGTCCAGCGCCCGTACCAACTCCTCCTTGAGCCCCGCGATGACCTCGTGCTCGGCCGCGATGCGCCGGAAGAACTCCCCCATGCCGGGGTGCTGCCGCTCCAGGTAGGGGAACATCCCGGCGTCCTCGCTCCGGTGGTGGAACTCCAGCGTGTGGCAGAACGCCAGGCAGTGCTGCCGCAGTTGCAGCGTGAGCGCCGCGGGCGCGGCGCCGCCGCGGGCCGCCTCCTCGCGTACCAGGGCCAGCTGGGCCCGCAGCCAGCCGTGGACGTCGAGCAGCTTCCCCGCGATCCCGGGCTCCCCGGAGTCGACCTCGTGGGTGCGCTGGAGCGCCACGACGGGAAGCACCCGCGCGGTCCGCTCCTGGTACTCCCCGTACCCCGGCTCCTCGCGTACGACGCGGGCGAACAGCTCCTCCCGCAGCGCCCCTTGGGCGGGCACGGCGACGGCCTCGTACTCCTGGGTCCCGGTCTCGACCTGGACGAGGGGGAGGGCGAGCAGGTTGTGGTACCAGGCGGGGTGCCGGTCCGCCCCGGCGGCGGACGCGACGACGAGCAGCTGGGACCCGTCGCCGCGGACGAACCCGAGCGGGACGGTGTGCGGCTTCCCGGACCGGGCGCCGGTGGTGGTGAGCAGGATCAGCTCGGAGCCCTCGAAGGGCCCGCCGACCCGCCCGGCGTTGGCCCGGAACTCGGCGATGACGGATGCGTTGAATTCAGCGAACGATGACACGGAGTGTGGGTTCCTCACGGTGTGTGCGTGCGATGGCAGCGAGACAACCGCGGGAGATCACCCGTAACCGGTGGCGTGGAAGCCCATGATCCCGGCCCTTCAAACAAGTGCCCGCCCAACCACCGCCCGGCCCACATCTCAGTGAACGGCGTCACGCGACACCCCCCCATCCTAACCACGCCCGGACCGCGCCCACATGGGCCGGGAACGGCGAGAGGCCCCCCGTCCTCGTGAACGGGGGGCCTCTCGCGGTCTGTGCCCTCGGCAGGATTCGAACCTGCGACACCGGCTTTAGGAGAGCCGTGCTCTATCCCCTGAGCTACGAAGGCGGGGATTCGGGTCCCGGGCGTGTGGGCCCGCTGATCCGGTGGTGTGCCAGTGGACTGGAACGCCGCCGTCAGTGTAGCGGGTGAGGGTGCGCAGGTGAGGGGTTACCCCGCCTGGTGCGGGGAGGGCGGTCACGGGTCGTGGATCGGGCGGCCGCCCACCCGCGCGGCCGGCCGCTTTGGGCCGGCTGCCGGGGGGCGGGGCCTGGAGTGCGCCATTCCGGCATCGCGCGGCGGGCGGGGCCAGTACGGTCGCGGCATGGCTACCCCCTCGGAGTACGAGCTTGCGGCATGGCGTGACGTCGAACGGTTCCAGGGCCGACCGCTGTCGCGAACGGTGAGGAACGCCGGCGAGCAAGTGGCCACCGGCGCCGCGGAGATCGGCAAGCGTGCCACGAAGTACCTGGAGAACCACCCGCGGGCGCAATCCGCGGTTTCGCGCGGCCAGGGAATCGTTGCCAAGGGCGCTCACAAGGTCAGCGCCGGGGCCCGCGGAGCCGCCGACGCGCTCCCGGACTGGAGCGGTACCGCCTTCCAGTCGGTGCGGCAGACGGTGGGCCGGGTCTCGCGCGCGGGACTGTCCTCCAAGCGCACGGTGGCGCTCCACCAGAAGCGGGGGCACGACGTGGCGTCCCTGTCCGACCTGCGCCGCCTCGACCTCCAGCAGATCGACGCCGTGCGCGGACGAACGGCGAGCTGGTACTACCCGGCCGCCGCGGCGCTCTCGGGAGCGGGCGCGGGGCTTGCGATCTCCGGAGGGCAGCTCGTCACCGTCGCCTCCGCCGGCGCTGCGGCAGCGCCCTCGGGAGGTGCGATCGTGGGCGCTTTCGCAGCCGATGCCGCAGTCGTCCTCGCACTCGCCTCCCGCTCCGTCGGGCAGATCTCGCTGCTCTACGGCTACGACCCCGAGGAGCCGGGCGAGAAGCTCTTCGTGATGTCCGTCGTCAATGCCGGGACGGCCACGTCGGCCACGGCCAAGGCCGCCGCGCTGGCCGACATCTCCCGGCTGACGCAAGCCCTCGTCCGCGGTCAGACGTGGGCGGTCCTCAACGACGCGGTGGTCACCAAGGTCTCCGCCCAGTTCGCGAAGGCCTTCGGCTTCCGCCTGACCAAGAAGGGGCTCGGCAAAGCCGTACCCGCGTTCGGGATCATCGTCGGGGGCACGCTCAACTGGACCACGCTGGAAGGGATCGTCGACGCCGCCGACACGGCGTACCGGCGGCGGTTCCTTCTGGACAAGTATCCGCATCTCGGTGACGGGGAAGCGGACGGATTCGCTCCCGAAGCAGGCGCGGACGCCGCGGGCGGGGCGGACGGCCCGGACGACGCCGACGACGCGGACGAGGCGATCAGCGTGCTGGGCGAGCTCGCCGACGCGGGCGGCCCCGACCTGCGGTGAACCGGGGCGGGACCCGGGCGCTACGCCTGCGTCGCCGTAGCGGCGATGGCGGCCGGTTCCCGGGGGGTCCGCGGGGGGTCAGTGCCGGTCGATGTGGACGCTGGTGGACTTCACGCGGGCCGTGGCGCGCATGCCGACCTCCAGGCCGAGTTCCTCGACCGCCTCGCGGGTCAGCAGGGACACCACCCGGTGCGGGCCGGCCTGGATCTCGACCTGCGCCGCGACGTCGCCGAGGGTGATGGCGGTGACGATGCCGGGGAAGGCGTTGCGCGCGGAGGTGCGCGGGACGTCCTCGCCCTCGGCGCCCTCCCGCGCGGCGGCCACGCAGAACGCGGCGAGATCGGGTCCCGCGACCATCCGGCGGTTGCCGTCCCGGTGGGTCGGGAAGCGGTCCGCGTCCGCCCATCGGCGGGCGGTGTCGACGCTGACGCCCAGCAGCTGGGCGGCCTGTCCGATGGTGTAGGACTCCATGCGCCCCACCCTAAGCGCGGTGCTCCCGCTGACCCGCCGCCGTCGGCAGGTCCGCCCTTCACCGCCCGAAGGTTCCGTTTCGGCCGATGTGTCATTCCCACGCCGATTCGTGCGCGCGGGCGGTACCGGAAGCTCCGGGTCTGCCGGTAATCGTCCCGAGCTGCCGCTAAACCATCCGCCGAAAAGATCTGCCCCTGTCGCGGGGCCGTCTATGGGATACCTCGGGACTGCGGGGTTTCGGCCAACCGTGGTGGCCAATAGGACAACTCTCTGGCGATTTCTCGACGATCTCGAAGCTCACCTGCCGTGATGCTGTGGGGACTCAGGGCGATGGAACAGGCGTCCGGCAGCCGCATATGTGTGAAACACAATCAGAGGGACGCCAATCAGCAGTAAAGAAGAGGTAAAGATCGGCGGGTTCCGAGGCGTCGGCGCCGTGGGGGCGACTGTTGACATCCTCGCCCGCTGTCTATGTGATGTTGCCGGACTGACTGGCTCAATGCCGAGCCGGAAACCATGGTCTTTTCGACCTGCCAACTGCCTGGGGGGGCCTACATGTTGAGCAAGGTCGCTGCGTAAAGCAGTTGACGGGGGCACTATCTGCGGGATATCCGCACGGGCGCGTTGTGATGTCGCGTTCCGGCTGTTTTTCACGGGCTCGCGCATTGCTCGACGGCGCTCGGGCTCCGTGGCGTGCGGCCTTTTTGTGGCGTTGTCTCATATCGCGGACGATTCATCGTCCGGCGAGCGCACGCCCATGTCCAAGAACCAAAAGAGGGGTGAACTGTGAGTGCCTTCGCTGGGAATCGCTTTCCCTTGTCCGCCGCGCAGCAGGGAATCTGGATCGCGCACCAGATGGATACCGGCGGGGCGCTCCACAACTTCGGCGGCTACGTCGAGATCCGCGGCCGTGTCGACGACGGGCTGCTCGCCGAGGCCGTGCGCCGCGCCGTGGCCGAGGCCGACGCGCTGAGGGTGGTGTTCCGCGAGGACGGCGACGGCGTCCCCTGGCAGTTCCTGCCCGAGGACACCGCCGCCGAGGACGCCGCCGCCGAGACCGGCAGCGCCGAGGACACCGCCGCCCCACACCCCGGCGCCGCCCTGCGGACCGTGGACCTGCGCGACGAGCCCAACGCCCGCCGCGCGGCCGAGCGCTGGATGGCGGCCGACCTGGCCACTCCCGTCGACCTGCTGTCCGGGCCGCTGTTCGCGCACGCCCTGCTGCGCATCGCACCGGACCACTGCCTGTTCTACTTCCGCTACCACCACATCGTGCTGGACGGATACGGCCAGGTCGTCCACTGGCGCCGGCTCGCCGAGATCTACTCCGCCCTCGCCGAGGGCCGCCCGGCCCGGCCCCGGCTCTCCGGCTCGCTCGCCGACCTGCTGGCCGAGGAGCGCGAGTACCGCGCGTCCGGCCAGTACGCCGACGACGAGGCGTACTGGCTCGCCGGCTCCGCCGGCCAGGCCGGCCCGCTGACCCTCGCGGACCGGGCCGCCGACCCCGCCGCGCCGCCCGGACTGCGTACCGAGCCCCTCGTACGCGTCGCCGGGGCCGGTGCGGCGGCCGCGAGCCACGGCACGCACTGGTCGCCCGTGGCGCTCGCCGCGACCGCCGCCTACCTGCACCGGGTCACGCAGCGCGAGGACGTCGTGATCGGCCTGCCGGTCCGCGCCCGCACCACCCGGACCGCCCTGACCACGCCCGGCATGCTGGCCAACGTCCTGCCCCTGCGCCTGACCGTGCGCTCCGACATGGAGTTCGGCGAGCTGGTCCAGCAGGTGTCCGCCAAGGTCAGCGAGCTGCTGGCGCGCCAGCGCTACCGGGGCGAGGAGCTCCACCGGCAGCTGCGCCGCCCCGGCGGCGATGTCGACGGCGCCTCCGCCGACACCCCCGGCGTGCTCGTCAACGTCGTCACCTTCGACGGCGAGATCGCCTTCGGCGGTCTGCGCGGCACCGTGCACCAGCTGCCCTCCGGCCCGGTCCGCGACGTGCTCGTCGAGTTCTTCGGCGGCAACGACGGCAGCGACCTGCGCGTCGCCTTCGACGGCAACCCGGAGCTGCACGACCCCGCCGCGCTCGCCGGCCACCGCCGCCGCTTCGCCGCGTTCTTCGAGGCCGTGACCCGCTCCGGCCCCGGCACCACCATCGGCCGTACGGAGCTGCTCACCTCCCAGGAACGGGCCAGGCTGCTGGGCGGCGCGGCCCCGTACGTACGGGACTACGACCTCGAACGGACCCTGCACCAGCTCGTCGAGGAGCAGGCCGCGCGGACCCCGGACGCGGTCGCCGCCACGGTCGAGGGAGCCTCCCTGCGCTACCGGGAGCTCGTCGACCGGTCCCGCGCGCTCGCCGCCCACCTGCGGGCCCGGGGCGTCGTCGCCGGGGACGTCGTGGGCGTGCACGGCGAACGCTCACTGGACCTGGTCGTCTCGCTCCTCGCCGTCCTGTCGGCGGGCGCCGCGTACCTGCCGCTCGACCCCGAACTCCCCGCCTCCAGACTCGCCTTCCAGATCGAGGACTCGGCCGCCCGCGTTGTGCTGAGCCGCTCGGACCTGGCCCCGGCGCTCGCCGGCACCGCCGCCGAGGTCGTCGCCGTGGACCGTACGCTGCCCGGGCTGCCCGCCGCGGGTCCGCTGCCGGACCGCGCCGGCCCCGGCGACACCGCGTACGTCATCTACACCTCCGGCTCCACCGGCCGCCCCAAGGGCGTCGCCGTCCCGCACCGGGGCGTGGTGAACCGCCTGCTGTGGATGCAGGAGGAGTACGGGCTGCAGGCCCACGACCGGGTGCTCCAGAAGACGCCGTTCACCTTCGACGTCTCGGTGTGGGAGTTCTTCTGGCCGCTGCTCACCGGAGCCTCCCTGCACCTCGCCGCGCCCGGCGCGCAGCGCGACCCGAGGGCGCTCGCGGACGCCGTCCGCGACCACGGCATCAGCACCGTGCACTTCGTACCGTCCATGCTCGACCTGTTCCTCGCCGAACCGGCCGCCGCCCCGCTGCCCGGGCTGCGCCGGGTCGTGTGCAGCGGCGAGGCCCTGCGCCCCGAGACGGTCGGCCGCTTCTTCGAGGTCTACGGCACGAACGCCGCGGAGGGGGCCGGCGCCCCCGGCCTGTACAACCTGTACGGGCCCACGGAGGCGTCCATCGACGTCACCCACTGGCAGTGCCGCCCCGAGGACGCCGCCGGCCCGGTCCCGATCGGCCGTCCCGTGGCCAACACCGGCCTGTACGTCCTGGACGCGGCCGGCCGGCCGCTGCCCTTCGGCGTCCCGGGCGAGCTGTACATCGGCGGCGTCCAGGTCGCGACCGGGTACGTCAACCGGCCCGACCTGACCGAGCGGAGCTTCGTACCCAACCCCTTCGGCCCCGGCCGGCTCTACCGCACCGGCGACCTGGCCGTACTGCGCGAGGACGGGGTCCTGCTCTACCGGGGCCGCCTCGACCACCAGGTGAAGGTGCACGGCTTCCGCATCGAGCCCGGCGAGATCGAGTCCGTGCTGCTGAGCCACCCCGCCGTGGCCCGGGCCGCCGTCACCGCGCCGCAGGACGAGGCCGGACAGCGCCGGCTCGTCGCCCACGTGGTGGCCGAGGGCGCCCCGGTCCCCGACGCCGAGCTCGCGGACTGGTTGCGCGAGCGCCTGCCCGCGTACATGGTCCCCGCGCACTACACCCGGCTCGACGCCCTCCCGCTGCTGCCGAACGGCAAGCTCGACACCAAGGCGCTGCCGCTGCCGCTGCCCGGAGGGCGCCCGGCCGAGGCCGCCCGGCCCGCCACCGCCGTGGAGCAGCTGCTCCTCGACGCGTGGGGCGCGGTCCTGGGGTCGGCCGCGGCCGGCATCGACGACTCCTTCTTCGCCCTCGGCGGCGACTCCATGCACGCGATCCGGGTCCGCGCCGAACTGGAGCGCCACGGCCACACCTTCGACGTGGCCGAGCTCTTCCGGGACCCCTCCGTCCGCGAACTGGCCCGCCACGTACGCCCCCTCGCCGACGCGGACCCCGCCGGCCGCACCGAGCCGTTCGCGCTGCTCAGCGCGGCGGACCGGGCCCTGCTCCCGGACGGCCTGGACGACGCGTACCCGCTCAGCGCCATGCAGGCCGGCATGCTCTTCCACGCCGCTTTCGCCGACGACTCCTCCGTCTACCGGGTCGTGACCTCCGTACGGGTCGCGGGCGCCCTGGACCTCGGCGCGGTGCGCGCCGCCGTCCAGGACACCTTCCGCCGGCACCCCTCACTGCGCTGCTCCTTCGACCTGGCGCGCTACTCCGAGCCGCTCCAGCTCGTCCACCGCGAGGCCACCGCGCCGGTGGACCTCGCCGAGGACCTCACGGCGCTGTCCGAGGAGGGCCGCCGCCAAGCCGTCGAGGACTGGGTGGAGCGCGCCAAGTTCACCCACTTCGACCCCGAGTCGGCCCCGCTGCTGAAGTTCGCGGTCCACCCCTGCGGCCCCGAGGCCTTCCAGCTGTCCGTGATCGAGCACCACGTCGTCCTCGACGGCTGGAGCGACATGCGGATGCTGGAGGAGATCGTCGACCACTACCGGGCCCGTCGCGCCGGGACGCGGCTCGCGCTGCCCGCGGTGGCGTCCACGTACCGCGACTTCGTCGCCGCCGAGCGCGCCGCGCTCGCCTCCGAGGAGTCCCGGGCGTACTGGACCGAGCTGCTGGCCGGCGTCGAGCACACCCCGCTGGCGGCCCGCACCCCGGCCGACGGTTCGCCGGCCGGCGCCTCCGTCGTCAACCAGCGCTACGACGTCCCGCTGAGCGCCGCCACCGCCGACGCGCTGCGGGCGCTGGCCCGGCGCGAGGGCCTGCCGCTCAAGTCCCTGCTCGCCACCGCGCACCTCGCGGTCCTGCGGCTGGTCGGCGGCGGCGACGAGGTACTCACCGGAGTCGTCGCCAACGGCCGCCTTGAGGAGGCCGGCGGCGACGAGAGCATCGGCGTCTTCCTCAACACCCTGCCGCTGCGCCTGGACCTGTCGGGGGCCACCCTCGTGGAGACCGCGCGCCGCGTGTTCGACCACGAGCGCCGCTCCATGGCCCACCGCCGCTACCCGTACGCGCAGATGCAGCACGACGCCGGCGAGGCCCTGCGCCTGGACAGCTACGTCAACTTCATGGACTTCCACCTCGACGGCGGGCGCGGCGCGGCCGGTGCCGGGTCCGCCGCCGACGGGGCGATGACGTTGACCGTGGGCGTCGCCGAGACCAACTACCCGCTGGCCGTGAACTTCCTGGTCGAGCCGGAGCGGGGCGACCTCCAGCTCTGGCTGGACTGCGACCTCGCCGTCCTGCCCGAGGAGTTCTGCGACCGCCTCGCGGGCTACTACGAGCAGGCCCTGCTCGCCGTGGCCCTGCGGCCGCAGTCCCCGGCCGCTGCGGACCTGCGGGGCGAGGCGGAGCGGGCGCGCCTCGCGCGGTGGAACGACACCGCCGTGCCGTACGACGAGGCCGCCACCGTGCACCGGCTCTTCGAGGAGCGGGCCCGCTCCCACCCGGACGCCGTCGCCCTCGCCCACCGCGACGAGGAGGTCGGCTACGGGGAACTGGAGGCGCGCGCCAACCGGCTGGCCCACCACCTGGCCGCGCTGGGCGTCGTACGCGGGGACCTGGTCGGCGTCAGCCTGCGCCGGGGCGCCGACCTGGTCGTGGCCCTGCTCGCCGTGATGAAGGCGGGCGCCGCGTACGTACCGATGGACCCGTCCTTCCCGCGCGGCCGGCTGGAGGACATCGCCACCGACGCCGCCATCAGCTGCCTGGTCAAGGGGCCTGGTGCGCCCGCCGGGATCACCGCTCCCCGCGTGGTCGACGTCCTGGACGACGCCGCGGCCGTGGCGGCGCGGCCCGGCACGCCCCCGGCTCCGGCGCACGCGACGACCGGCGAGGACCCGGCGTACGTCATCTACACCTCCGGTTCCACCGGCAGGCCCAAGGGCACGGAGATCCGCCACCGCAACGCCGTCAACTTCTTCGCCGGCATGGACGAGCGGGTGGGCTGCGGACCGCAGGACGTCGTGCTCGCGGTCACCAGCGTCTCCTTCGACATCTCCGTCCTCGAACTGCTGTGGCCGCTGACCCGCGGCGCGAAGGTCGTCGTCGCCGGCGAGCGTGTGATCAACAACCTGGTCCAGCAGGGCGACGCCGCCGAACAGCCCGTCGGCTTCAGCCTCTTCTTCTTCGCGGCCTCCGCCGGACTGTCCAACCAGGAGGGCTACCGGCTCGTGGTCGACGCCGCCAAGTTCGCGGACCGGCACGGCTTCGAGGCCGTCTGGACGCCCGAGCGGCACTTCAACGCCTTCGGCGGCCTCTACCCCAACCCGTCGGTGATGTCGGCCGCGCTGGCCACCGTCACCGACCGGATCGCCCTGCGCTCCGGCAGCGTGGTGGCGCCCCTGCACGACACGGTCCGCATCGCCGAGGAGTGGTCGCTCGTCGACAACCTCTCCAACGGCCGCGTGGGCCTGGCCTTCGCCGCGGGCTGGAACTCCAACGACTTCGTGCTCCGGCCGGACGGCTTCGCGGACCGCAAGCAGCGGATGAGCGAGCAGATCGAGGAGTTCCGCACACTGTGGCGCGGCGGCAGCGTCCCCCGCACCGGCGGCAGCGGCGAGACCGTCGACGTACGGATCTTCCCGGCGCCCGTCCAGGCGGAGCCGCCGATCTGGTTGACCTCCGTCGGCACCGTGCAGACGTTCCAGAAGGCCGGCGCCTCCGGTGCCAACCTGCTCACCCACCTGCTGGGCCAGGCCCCCGCCGACCTGGCGGAGAAGATCAAGGCCTACCGGCTGGCGCGGCAGGAAGCGGGCCACGAGGGCCCCGGCCAGGTCACCGTCATGGTGCACACCTTCATGTCGGACGACACCGAGTACGCCCGCAAGCGGGCCCGCGCGCCGTTCCGCGACTACCTGCTGAGCTCCACCGAACTGTGGCGCACCATGTTCGCCACCACCGGCCAGGACTTCCCGGAGATGGACGCGGAGGAGCAGCTCGAAGCCGTCGTCGACCTCGCCATCGACCGGTACTTCGAGACGTCCGGCCTGTTCGGGTCGCCCGAGGCCTGCGCCGAGCTGGTCCGCTCGCTCGCCGCGGCGGGCGTGGACGAGGTGGCCTGCCTCGTCGACTTCGGTGTCGCCCCCGACGAGGTACTGGAGTCCCTCACCTGGGTCGACAAGCTCCGCGACGCGCATCAGGAGGAGGTCGCCGAGAACCGCCACTCCCTCGCCGAGCTGTGCCGCCGCCACCGCGTCACCCTGCTCCAGGGCACCCCGTCGCTGCTGACCGCCGTGGCGGCCGAGCCTGCCGCGCTGGAGTCGCTGCGCGAGCTGCGCGCCTTGCTCATCGGCGGCGAGGCGTTCCCCTCGGGTCTCGCGCAGCGGCTCCTCGGGGCCCTGCCCGACGTGGGGGTCTTCAACATGTACGGCCCGACGGAGACCACCATCTGGTCCACCGTGCACCGCCTGGACCGGCAGCGCGACGCCGACGCCGGCAACATCTCCATCGGCCGCCCGATCGCGAACACCACCGTGCGCGTCGTCGACGCGCACGGCCACGAGGTGCCGATCGGCGTCTCGGGCGAACTGTGGATCGGCGGCGCCGGCGTCGCCGCCCGCTACATCGGCCGCCCGGACCTCACCGCGGAGCGGTTCGTGCGGGCCCCGGGAGGCGGCCGGTTCTACCGGACCGGTGACCGGGCGCGCTGGCGCGCCGACG
Organism: Streptomyces sp. NPDC058662; assembly: GCF_042716255.1. Lineage (NCBI taxonomy): Bacteria > Bacillati > Actinomycetota > Actinomycetes > Kitasatosporales > Streptomycetaceae > Streptomyces > Streptomyces sp. NPDC058662. Next base: position 17,302 of record NZ_JBHXRU010000072.1, read on the forward strand.
GCAGCATCGAGTTCCTCGGCCGGGTCGACCGGCAGGTCAAGATCCTCGGCCACCGGGTCGAGCCGGACGAGGTCGAGAGCGTCATCTCCCGCCACCCCCAGCTCGACGCCGTCGCCGTGACCGCCGTGGAAGGCGTGAACGGCGCGGAGCTCGTCGCCTACGTCTCGCCCGCCGCCTCCCTGGGCGACACCTCCGTGCAGGAGGCGCACGTACGCCGCTGGAGCGAGGTGTGGGAGGGGGCGTACACGGCTTCCGGGGAGGACAGCGGGGAGCCGTCGGAGTTCGCCGGCTGGCTCAGCAGCTACACGGGCGAGCCGATCCCCGAGGCGGAGATGCGGGAGTGGCTCGCGTACACCGTGGAGCGCGTACGGGCTCTGGAGCCGACCGCCGTGGCGGACGTCGGCGTCGGCGTCGGCCTGGTCCTGCGGTCCCTGGCCGAGGAGGTCGAGGAGTACCACGGCCTGGACATCTCCGAGGCGGCGCTGCGCAAGGCCGCCGCCTGCCTGGGCCCGGGGCGGCCGCTGCCGGACCACGTACGGCTGCGGCGGTCCGGGCCCGAGTACCTCGCGGACCTCGCACCCGGCAGCCTGGACACCGTCGTCGTCAACTCCGTCGCGCAGTACTTCCCCGGCACGGACTACCTGCGCACCGTCCTCGGCGACGCGGTGCGCGCGGTCCGGCCGGGAGGCGCCGTCTTCATCGGCGACGTCCGCGCGGTGGAGCTGCTGCCGCAGTTCCACACCGCCGTGCAGCTGCACCGCTCCGGGATGCTGAGCACCGCCGAGGAGATCAGGTCCGCGATCGCCAGGCAGTCCCAGGAGGAGCGCGAACTGTGCCTCTCCCCGGCCTTCTTCCGGGAGTTCGCGGCCGAGCACGAGGCCGTCGCCGAGGTGCGCGTCGAACTCAAGCGGGGCCGGGCCGACAACGAGCTGACCGGCTTCCGCTACGACGTGACGCTGCTCGTCACGGACGGCGCCGCCCCGGCCGCGGCCGAGCCGGATTCCGCGGGCGTCCGGACGGCCTGGAGCGCGCTCCCCGACGGCCTGGAGTCCCTGCGCGGGCGCCTGGCCGAGGAGGGCGGCCCGCTCACCGTCACCGGCATCCCCAACCAGCGGCTCGCCCGCCCCACCGCCGCCGTCCGGGCGCTCGCCGCCCTCGACGGGAACGCCACCGCCTGGGACCTCGAACGGGTCCTGTGGGAGGTGGACGAGGAGGCGGGCGTGCACCCCGAGGACATCGTCGCGCTGGCCGCGCGGTCGGACCGGACGGTCCGCACCCTCGTCGGCCGGGACGGCCGCCTGGACCTCTTCGACGCGGTGTTCGCCCCCGCCGCCCCCGCCGCTGCCGCCCCCGCCAACCCCGAGGACCGCGCATGAGCACGAACCGCCAGCTGGCCAACGACCCGCTCACCTCGTCCTGGGCGGCGGGACTGCGCTCCACCCTGCGCGCCTACGCCCGTACCCACCTGCCCGAGGCCATGGTCCCGGCGCACTTCGTCGTGCTCCCGGAACTGCCCAAGCTGCCCAACGGCAAGGTGGACCGCTCCGCGCTCCCCGCGCTGACCGGCGACGAGCCCGCCGCCACCGCCTACGTCGCCCCGCGCAACGCGGTGGAGACCCAGCTCGCCAGGATCTGGCAGGACCTGCTGGGCCTGTCGAAGGTCGGCGTCGAGACCAGCTTCTTCGAGCTCGGCGGCGACTCGCTCTCCGTGCTCCAGATGTCCTCGCAGGTCCGCGAGGTCTACGACGTCCGCCTCGACCTGCGCCGGATGTTCGAGGACCCGACCGTCGCCCAGCTCGCCCGCATGGTCACCTCGGAGGCCGACCCCTCGGTCACCGGAGCGGGCAACCCGCGCGGCGTCTCCGACGAGGAGCTCCTCGCGGACGCGGTGCTGCCCGAGGACATCGTCCCCGAGCCGGGCGCGCTCCCGCCGTCGACGACCCCCTACCGGACGGTCCTGCTCACCGGCGGTACCGGCTACACCGGCGCCTTCCTGCTGCGCGAGCTGCTGGACCGCTCGACGGCCCGGGTGTACGTACTCGTCCGCGCCGACGGCCCCGAGCAGGCCGGCGAGCGGGTCCGGGCCACGCTCTCCGAGTACGGCCTGCTCCGCGACGGCGACGCGGAACGCGTCACCGGTGTCCCCGGGGACACCGGGCGGCCGTACTTCGGGCTGCGCCGGGCCGTGTACGAGGAGCTCGCGGCGGAGGTGGAGATGATCATCCACAATGCCGCGGTCTCCAGCTGGATCACGCCCTACCAGCAGATCAAGCCCGTCAACGTCTTCGGGGCGCTCGAAGTGCTCCGGCTCGCCTGCAAGACGCGGGTCAAGCCCGTGCACTTCATCTCCACCATCGGCGTCTACCCCGTGCACCTGCGGGGCGAGCAGGTCTGGGAGGAGAAGGCGCTCGTCAGCCCGCAGGACGTGACCGGCGGCTACCGGCAGTCCAAGTGGGTCGCCGACAGCCTGATGACGGCCGCGCGCGAACGCGGCGTCCCCACGCACGTCTACCGGCCGGGCGCGATCACCGGCTCGCAGGTGACCGGCGCCTGCTCCACCGACACCTTCATCAACCACCTCGTCAAGGGCTGCGTCCAGCTCGGCGCCTGCCTCGACTACGACCTGCTGCTCGACCTGGTGCCCGTGGACTACTGCGCGGCCTCCGTCGTGCACAGCGCGCTCGGCGGGATCCGGGACGAGATCGTGCACAACCTGCCCAGCGCGAACGCGATGAACATGAACGACCTCTTCGACCTGGTCATCGCCTACGGCTACCCGATCCGCCGACTCGACTACCGGGACTGGTACCGCGAGCTGATCGCGGCGATCGAACGCGGCGAGGAGAACGAACTCGCGCCCTACCTCCCGCTGTTCGGCGTGGACCAGCCCGCCGAGGAGGTCGGCTACGAGGGCAGCCTGCCGGTCTTCGACACCGCCAACCTGCGCGCGGCCCTCGCCGGATCGGGCATCGAGGCCAAGCCCGTCGACGGCGCGCTCTTCGACATCTACCTGGACTACTTCGTCGAGACCGGCTTCCTGCCGCCTCCGCCCGGCCGCGCCGCCGGGTCCTGAGCCCGGCCCGCCGCCCGCACCCCCGCCCGTACGTCCCTCACCGCCCGTGGAGAGCCCGCCATGACCACAGCCGCGATACCCGACTTCCCGATGCCGAGGGCCCACCCCCTCGACCCGCCGCCCGCCTACCGCGAGCTCACCGCCGACCGCTCCGTCTTCCGGGTGCGGATGCCCGACGGCCAGCTCGTGTGGATGGTCACCAGCCACGAGGACGTCCGGAACGTCCTGACCGACGTGCGTTTCAGCTCGGACCCCCAGACCCCCGGCTACCCCTCGTACATCGCGGGCGACGGCCCGCTGCCCGCCGGGTTCTTCCTCTACCAGGACCCGCCGGACCACACCCGCCTGCGCCGCCTCGTCACCCGCGACTTCATGATCAGCCAGATGGAGGCGCACCGGCCCCGGATGGAGAGCATCCTGGACGGGCTCGTCGACCGGATGGTCAGCGGCGGCAACGAGGCCGACCTCATCCGCGAGCTGGCCCTGCCGATGGCCGCGACGGTCATGTGCGAGCTGCTCAACGTGCCGTACGAGGACCACGCCGTCTTCGTCCCGCTCGCCGACACCATCCTGGACCGCAGCAGCACCCCCGAGCAGTCGGTGGCCGCCGCGATCGGACTGATGGGCTACTTCGACCAGCTCGTCACCGCCAAGGAGCAGAACCCGACCGACGACATGCTGGGCAAGCTCGTCGCGCACGAGGAGGCGGGCAAGCTCACCCACGACGAGTTCGTCGGCATGGCCGCCGTGATCCTGCTGTCCGGCTACGACACCCTCGTCCAGACCATCGGCCTCGGGGTGGCCACCCTGCTCGAACACCCCGACCAGCTGGAGGACCTCAAGGCGGACCCGGCGCTGTTCCCGACCGCCGTCGAGGAACTGCTGCGCTACCTCTCGATCAACCACGCCGGGCTGCCGCGCGCCGCGACCGAGGACATCGAGGTCGGCGGCGAGGTGATCCACAAGGGCGAGGGCGTGCTGGTCATGCTCAACACCGCGAACCGCGACGGGTCCGTGTTCGAGGACCCGGACGCCTTCAACATCCACCGCGAGGCACCCCAGCGCCACGTCGCGTTCGGGCACGGCTTCCACAAGTGCATCGGACTCACCCTCGCCCGGGTCGAGCTGTCGGCCGTCTTCGCGGGGCTGTTCAAGCGGCTGCCCACGCTCCGGCTGGCCGAGTCGCTCGAAGACCTGCCGTTCCGCCACGACATGGTCATCTACGGCGTCCGCCGGCTGCCCGTGACCTGGTGACCACCCGCCCCTGCGACTGACCCCGACACGCGAGCGAGAACGAGAACGAGGACGAGGACGAGGGATGAAGACAGCGGTTGACACGGTATTTCTCCTGCCGGGACAGGGTGCGTACACCCCGGGCATCCTCGCGGCCGAGGCCGACTCGCCCGCGGTGGCCGAGGTGCTGCGCACGGTCGACCGGGTGGCCGGGGAGTTCGGGCGCGGCGGGGTCCGCGGCCTGCTGACCGACCCCGGGTCCCCGAGCGCCGCCGAGCTCGTACGGACGGACTCCTTCGCGCTCCAGCTCGCCGTGTTCGCCGCGGCGGTGGCCTGTGCCCGGCTGGCCGAGGAACGGCAGACCCCCGACGTCCTGGTCGGGCACAGCATGGGGGAGATCGCCGCCCTGACCCTGGCCGGCGCCTTCGACACGGCCGACGGCGCCCGGCTGGTGTGCCACCGGTCCGAGGCGCTCCTCGCGCACTGCCCGCAGGGCGGCGCGATGGCCGCGCTGGAGCTCCCCGCCGGGAGCGCCGCCCACCTGGTGGGCGCGGCGGCCGTGCCGGGCCTCGCGGTGGCGGTGTCCAACGCGCCGCGGCAGACGGTGGTGTCGGGGCCGGAGGAGGCGGTGGGAACCGTGATGCGGCTGACCGAGGCGCTGGGCGCCCGGGCCACCCGCCTCAACGCACCCTTCCCCTTCCACAGCCCGCTGCTGGGCGCCGCCGCGCAGGCGTTCGGGGAGGCGATCGCCGGGCTCGCGCAGCGGCCGCTGCGCCGGACGGTGTACTCGCCGGTGGCCGAGGGGTACCTGAGCGACGCCACGGACCTCAAGGCCCTGCTCGTACGCCAGCTGACCGCGCCCGTCCGCTTCCTGGCGGCGGTACGGGAACTGCACGCGGCCGGGGCGAGCCGGTTCGTGGAGTGCGGGAGGGCCGGGCTGTCGGGGCTGGTCCTGCGCTCCGTACCGGACGTGGCCGCCGAGCCGACGGTGCGGGCGGCGAGGCGAGCCGGGGCGGCCCCCGCCCCTGCCGTTGTCCCCGCGCCTGTGCCCGCCGCTGTCCCGGTGGTGGACGCGGCGGGGGTGCTGGAGGAGTTGCGCCAGTTGTACGCGACGACGCTGGGGTATCCGGCGGAGGCGATCACGGGGGACGCGGATCTGGAGGCGGATCTGGGGATCGACTCGTTGAAGCGGGCGGAGATGCTCGGCAAGGTCGCCGCTCATTTCGGCCTGCGGGACTCGGCCGCCGACGGCCGGTTCATCGTCCAGCCCACCCTCGCTGAACTGGCCGAACTGGTGGCCACCGCCCTGGGCGAGCAGTCGGGTGGCCCCGCCCCCGCCCCCGCCGTTGTCCCCGCGCCTGTGCCCGCCGCTGTCCCGGTGGTGGACGCGGCGGGGGTGCTGGAGGAGTTGCGCCAGTTGTACGCGACGACGCTGGGGTATCCGGCGGAGGCGATCACGGGGGACGCGGATCTGGAGGCGGATCTGGGGATCGACTCGTTGAAGCGGGCGGAGATGCTCGGCAAGGTCGCCGCCCATTTCGGCCTGCGGGACTCGGCCGCCGACGGCCGGTTCATCGTCCAGCCCACCCTCGCCGAACTGGCCGAGCTGGTGGCCGAGGCGCAGACCGCCGCGCGCTGACCGACCTACACCCCGGGAGCCTGAACATGTCCATCGCCTCTTCCAGCCGGCTCGTCCTGGTCACCGGCTCCGACCCCCGGCTCGCGGCCGCCCTCGCCGAGCCGCTCGCCGCGACGGGCGCGCACCTCGCCGCCACCCGCCCCGGCGAGCCGCTGCGCGACCGGCTCGCCGCGGCGCTGGCGGAGCACGGCCGCGTCGACGCGGTCGTCGCCGTGACCGTACGCGAGGCACGCGAGAGCGACGGGCCCGCCGCCGAGGGGGACGGGCCCGCACCCGAGGGCGGCGGGGGGCCCGCCGCCGAGGGCGCGGCCCGCAGCGCGCTGGAGGAGGTCCGCGCCCGGCTGGCGGCCGGTCCGGACGCCTCGGCCCGGGTCACCGCCGTCTCGGTGCCCGCCGGCGGCCCCGTCGAAGCCGTCGCCCAACTCCTCGCGTTCCTGGTCTCGGACGCCGCCTCCGCGGTCGACGGGCAGATCCTCACCGTCGCGACGCCGCCCGCCCCGCGGCCGACCGCGGTCCCGCACCCGGCCGTCGCCGACGACGACGCCGTGGTCGTCGTCGGCATGGGCATCGCCGTGCCCGGAGCCAGCTCGCCCGAACAGTTCTGGCAGCTCCTGCAGGGCGGCGAACCGGTCTTCCGGGAGCCCGGCGACCGCTTCGACCTGAACACCATGTGGTCCGACGACCGGTCCGCGGAGGACCGCACGTACTCGCGTGTCGCCGGCTTCATGTACGGCTTCGAACCCCATCCCCGGCTGCGCGAGGAGATCGCCTCGGGGGCCTTCGACAGCGAGGAGTTCAGCGCCCGGTGGCTGCGCCACGCCCTCCTCCAGGCCACCGACGGCGTCACCATCCGCCCCGAGGACCGGCAGCTGCTCGCCGTCGGCCTCACCCCGGACGGCAGCCAGCACCTGGAGCAGGCCCTCGTCACCGCCGGCGTGCGCGGCATCTTCGCCGACGCGGCCGAGCCCCTGCCGGACGGCCTCGACGCGCTGTACCCGCTGGCCACCGACAGCCCCGAGAACCTGCTGCCGTACCGGATCGCCCGTACCGCGGCCCACGACCTGCCCGAGTCGGCCGAGATCGTCGTCGTCGACACCGCCTGCTCCTCCTCGCTCTACACCATCGACCTCGGCGCGCGGGCCCTGCGCGCCGGGGAGACGGACGTGGCGCTGTGCGGCGGCGCCCTCGCGCTCCAGGCGCAGAGCCTGGTGCTCTTCTCCAAGCTGCGCGGGCTGTCCCAGTCTGGCTCCGTGCGCGCCCTGGACCAGGGCGCGGACGGGGTGCTGTTCAGCGACGGGGCGGCCGTACTGACCCTGAAGACGTACGCGCGGGCGGTGGCCGACGGGGACGAGATCCTCGGTTTCGTCGCGGGCTTCGGCGGCTCGTCCGACGGCCGGGGCAAGGCGATCTACGCGCCGAACGCCAACGGCCAGCGGCTCGCCCTGGACCGCGCCTGGTCGGCGGCGGACGCCGGCCCGGGGGACGTGGACTGGATCGTGGCCCACGCCACCGGTACGCCGACCGGCGACAGGACGGAAATGACCGCCCTGACCGAGAGCGCGGGCCCGGACAAGACCTGGACCATGACGTCCAACAAGTCGCTCGTGGGGCACTCCGGTTGGGCCGCCGGCGCGGTCTCGGCCGTGCACGCGCTGCTGGCCCTGCGCCACGGGGCCATCCCGGCGCAGCGGCGCTTCGACCGGCTGCCGGACGGATTCGACGGCCGGATCGACGTGCCGACGGCGCCGCAGCCGTGGCCGTCCCGGCCGGAGCGCCGCCGGATGGTGGGCGTCTCCGCCATGGGCTTCGGCGGCACCAACGGCCACCTGCTGCTCGCCGACGGCCCCGCGGGGGCCGGAACGTCTGCGGGCGCACCGGCCGCGACCGCGCCGGTGTCCGCGTCCGCGCCGGAGTCCGCGGGGGCCGAGGACCCGATCGTCGTGGTCGCCTCGGCCGCCCACCTGCCGGAACTGCCGGACCCGCAGCGCGTCGACGCGTGGCTCGCCGGCGGTGCGCCGACCTGGCCCGCCTCCTTCGGGGACTCCTATCCGCTGCCCTCGCCGGTCGAGGCCCGGCTCGCACCCTCGGCGCTCGCGGCCATGGACCGCGGCCAGCTGATGGCGCTGCGCTGCGCCGACATGATCGCGGGGGACTGGACCAAGGACACGGAACTGGCCGCGCGCACCGGCGTGTTCGTCGGCCACACCGGTCCGACCCGCTCGGCCATGGGCTACGACCTGCGCTGCTACCTCGCCGATCTCGAAGCCAAGTTCACCGGCCCGGCCGGACTCCCCGCGACCCTCCTCGGTGACCCGGTGCGGGCGATGGTCCCGCGCAGCAACGAGGACTCGTACCCCGGCCTGATGCCCAACGTCATCGCCGCCCGCGTGGTCCAGCGCCTCGACCTGCACGGCCCGAACATGACCCTCGACGCGGGCCCCGACTCCGTGCACTCCGCGCTGGCCACCGCCCTGCGCTACCTGCGGGACGGGGAGCTCGACCTGGCCGTCGTCATGGGGGTCAACACCCTCACCCCCCACCTGGGGAGCCCCGACGGCCGGGAACCGGCCGAGGCCGCCATCGGCTTCGTCCTCACGCGCCGCTCCACCGCCGAGGCGCGCGGCATGGACATCCTGGGCACGCTCGCCCTCGCCCCGGCCCGCCCCGCCACCGACGGCCGGGCCGCCGCGGCCCCCGCGCCGGCCGCGGCGGACGGCCGCGACTACCGCGGCGCGCAGGGCGCGGTCGCGCTCCTGCACGCGCTGCGCGCACCCCGGGGGCGTACGCTGCTCCACCCCTCGGCGGACGCCCACACGCCCGGACTGCTGGTCACCACCGGTACGCCCGCGGCCGACCCGGAGCCGTCCCGGACCGCGGACCCCGCCTCCGCCCGCGCGGCCGACCGTACGCCGGGCCACGCGCCCGCACCCGCCCCCGGACCCGCACCCGCCGCCGGACCCGCACCCGCCGCCGTACCCGCACCCGCACCCGCCGCCGTACCCGCGCCCGCCGCCGTGCCCGCGGCCGGCCGCGCCGCCGGACTCGCCGCCGACTCCGAGCGGCACGCGCTCGTGCTGCGCCCCGTACCGGGACGCCCCGTGCGCCCCGCCGTCGAGGCGGTCCCCGCCGGGAGCCTGGTGCTGACCGACGATCCGCAGACCCTGGCCTGCGTCCCGCTCCCGGCCGACGTCCTGGTCGTGACCCACGGGCCCGCGCCGCTGGCCGCCCCCGTGCCCTTCCCGGTGACCTACCTCGACGACGCGTCCGACCTGGCGCGGATCGTCGCCGAGGACGGACGCCGGTTCGCCCAGGTGCGCGTCGTGGTGAGCGGGCAGCGCTGGTGCGCCCCTGAACAGGTGGTCCCCCAGCGCGTCCTGGACCTCGACGACCTGGCGTTCGTCGCCGCGCAGGTCTGCGCCGAGGCACTCGACGACGGCGGCTGCTACGCGGTCCTGATGCTGGACGTGCTCGACGGAGCGACCCCGCTGCCCTACGCGGGCCTCTTCGGCGGGGTGGTGCGCAGCCTGCAGCAGGAGCTCACCGGCTGCCTCGTCTTCGCGCTCGGCACCGACCTGTGCGCCGCTGACGCGGGCCTGGAGCGGCTCGCCGAGGAATCGGCCTTCCACCGCTTCCTGCCCGTGGTGCACCTGGTGGCCGGCGAGCGGCGGGAGCAGCTCCTGCTGCCCGTCGAACCGCCCGCCCCCGGCGCCGGGACCGCCCTCCCCGAAAGCCCCGTGATCCTCGCGACCGGCGGCGCCCGCGGGCTGACCGCCCACCTGGTCCACGAGGTGGTCGCGGGCAGTTCACCGCGGGCCGTGTGGCTGCTGGGCACCGGCCCCGAACCCGACCCGGCCTCCGGTGAGCGGCCGGAGCCGGACCGCGCCCAAGCCCTGCGCGCCCTCATGGCACGCCACCCGGGCCGGCCCCTCGGCGAACTCAACCGGCTGTACGAGCGCTCCCTGCAGGACGCCGAACGCACCGAGACCCTCCGCGCACTGGAGAAGGCCGTCGGACCGGGGCGGGTCCACTACCGCCAGTGCGACGTCCTCGACGCGGACGCCGTGCGCCGGGTCGTCGACGAGGTGCTGGCGGCCGAGGGCCGGGTGGACGTGGTGCTGCACGGTGCCGGGCTGGCCCGTACCAGCATGCTCGCCCGCAAGAAGCTCGCCGACTTCCGGACCGTGCGCGATGTGAAGGTGCGCGGGTACGCCCACCTGCGGTCCGCCCTCGCCGACCGGCAGCCGCTGCTGTGGGCCAGCGTCTCGTCGGTGTCCGCGTTCACGCCGCTGCGCGGGGAGTTCGACTACGGCGCGGGCAACGAGTTCCTGATGCTGGCCGCCGCGCACGGCCGCGCGGTCGCCGGCCGCGACGAGGTGGCCCTCGCCTCCGGGCTGTGGGTGGAGTCCGGCATGGCCTCCGCGGACACCCCCGGCGGCGCGTTCCTGGCCCGCCAGGCCGAGATCGGGCAGCTCACCGACGCCCAGGGCCGCGAGTTCTTCCGTACCGAACTGGCCGGGCGCGGCAGCCACGGCCTGGCGACCACGTGGATCGGCGAGAACGACTGGACCACCCTCCAGCGCCGGGCGCCGGGCTTGCGCGACCTCTGCCTGGCCACGGCCGCCGCCGAGCCGCAGAGGCCGCGCCGGGCACCGCACCGCGCCGAACGGCGGGCGTTCTTGACCGGACGGCCCGAGACCGAGGGCGCCACGGCTGTGTGGAGCGTGGAGATCGGCCTCGCCGAGCACCCGTACCTGCTGGAGCACCTGGTCGACGGCCGGCCGACCGTGCCCGGCACCTTCATCCTGGAGCTGGCGGCGGAGGCGGCGGCCGAGCTCGCGCCCGGCCTGCTGCCGGCGCGGATCACCGATGTGGTCCTGTCGCAGTTCATCCGGGCCGCCCGCCACCGCTGGCCGCGCACGCTGCGCGTCACCGCCACCCGGGAGGGCGACCGGGTCCGGGTCCGGGTCACCAGCCCGGCCGCCGGCCCCGTGCCCGAGCGGGAGCACACCCGGATGGTGGTCCACCTCGCCCGGACGCTCCAGACCGGCCCCTGGTGCCCGCCCGCGCCCCCCGGCGGCGCGGCGGGTCCGAACACGTACGAACTGCCCGGGACGCCGGTGGAATTGAGCGGGGTGTTCCGTTCGCTGCGCGAACCCCGGCTGGAGCCCGACGGCGGCTCGGCCCAGCTGCGGCTCACCCTGCCGTCCGACGGCGGCCCGTACGCGCGGTTCCTGCTGCCGAGCATCACCCTGGACTGCCTGCTGCGGACCTCGGTGCTCGACGGGCGGAGCCCGGAGGGGGTCGGGGCCATGGTCCCGACGTCGCTGGGCGCCATCGACCTGTACACCGCGGCCAACGACGTCGAACTGGCCGAGGCCTGGCCGCGCGGACTGCGGCTGCGGCACTGGTACGACCCGGTCTCGGGGCGGCAGCAGTGCGCCGTGGTCACCCCCGACGGGCGGGCGCTGATCCAGGCGAGCGGCATCACCGGCACGGACCGGAACGTGTACGACGTGCGCTCCGGCTCGTGGCGCTCGTAGCGGGCGCGGTCCCCGGAGGAACGCGGCCCCAGGCACCCCCTCACTACCGATGAAAGTGGAGAGTTCCATGTCAACCCAAGCGGCGGCAGTCGAGCAGGACACGGCGGAGGACTTAGCGTCACGTCGGGCACGGCCGTGGACACTCGCGCTGGTCTGTGTCGCGATGTTCATGCTGATGCTCGACGTGTCCGTGGTCAACGTCGCCCTGCCCGACCTGCGCAGCTCCCTCAAGGCCGACTTCTCCGGCCTGCAGTGGGTGATCGACGCCTACACCCTCACCCTGGCCGCGTTCCTGGTCACCGGCGGATCACTGGCCGACCGCCTCGGCCGCAAACTGCTGTTCACCATCGGCTTCGGGATCTTCACCCTCGCCTCGCTGGCGGCGGGTCTGGCGCAGGACATCGTCCTGCTCAACATCGCGCGCGGCGTCCAGGGCGTCGGCGCGGCCGTGCTGTTCGCGGTGGGACCGGCGCTCATCGGCCACGAGTTCCGGGGCAAGGCCCGGGGCGCGGCCTTCGGGATCTTCGGCGCCGTCGCCGGTCTGGCGCTCGCCTGCGGGCCGCTGGTCGGCGGCTTCCTGACCGACAACCTCAGCTGGCGCTGGATCTTCCTGGTCAACGTGCCGATCGGGGTGATCGCCCTTGCGATCGGCGCGTTGCGGCTGAGGGAGTCGCGCAGCCCGCACGCGCACGGCATCGACTGGCTCGGCATGGCGGTCTTCGGCGCCGCGCTGACCCTGCTCATCCTCGGATTCGTCCGGGGCGAGGCCGAGGGCTGGAGCAGTACGCCCATCCTTGCCATGTTCACCGGCGCCGTCGTGCTGCTCATCGCCTTCGTCGTCATCGAACGCCGCCTCGGCGAGGCGGCCATGCTCGACCTGTCCCTGCTGCGCATCCCCACCTTCGCCGGGGTGTGCGCGGCGACCTTCCTCTCCAACGCGACCACGCTGGCCGCCGTCTTCCTGCAGATCTCGTACATGCAGAACGTCCTCGGCCTCTCGCCGTGGGACACCGGCCTGCGGTTCCTGCCGATGATGGTCACGATGTTCCTGATCGCCGCCGCGTCCGGGAACCTGGTCAACAACATCGCGCCCGGCCTGCTGCTGGGGGTGTCCCTCGCGCTGTGCGCGATCGGCATGGGGCTGATCGCCCTGGTCGAGCCGGACAGCTCCTGGACGGCCCTGCTGCCGAGCCTGATCGTCACCGGCATCGGCATGGGCCTGTTCAACCCGCCGCGCGCCGCCGTCACCATCGGCGTGGTCGCCCCGGAGAAGGGCGGCATGGCCTCCGGCATGGGGGAGACCTTCCAGCAGGTCGGGGTCGCGGTGGGCATCGCCGCGTTCGGCGCGCTGTTCCACCACAAGGTCGTCGCGGACTTCGCGGCGTCCCAGGCGGGCGCGGCGCTGGGCGACGCGGCGCACACCACCGGCCAGAGCGTCGCCACCGGCGGCGTCGCGGCGCTGGAGCAGGGGAGTCCGGGCGGGGCGGCGGCGGAGGTCGTCGAGGCGGCGCGGGCCGCCTTCGTGAGCGGACTCACCGACGTCATGCTGCTGTGCGCCGCGGCGTGCGGGGTCGGGGCGGTCATCGCCTTCGTCCTCATCCGGCGGCGCGACCTGCACGAGAGCGCGGTGGGCGGCGACGAACAGCCCGCCTCGGCCTGATCCACCAGTACGGCACGCACGCGGGGGGAACGCATGGACCGGACCGTCAAGGTCGTCGGAATCGGAGGGTCGACCCGCCCGGGCTCGACCGCGGAGCAGGCGCTGCGCGTCGCCCTGGGCGCCGCCCGGCGCCTGGGCGCCGAGGTGACGCTGATCGGCGGCGCCGAGCTCGGCATGCCGATGTACGACCCGAAGGGGGGTGTCCGGTCGGCGCGGGCGCGCCGGCTCGTCACCGAGATCTCGGCCGCCGACGGCCTGGTCCTGGCGAGCCCGGCCTACCACGGCACGATCTCCGGGCTGGTCAAGAACGCCCTCGACCACGTCGAGGACCTGCGGACCGACACCCGCCCCTACTTCAGCGGGCGGGCCGTCGGCTGCGTCGCCGTCGGCCAGGGCTGGCAGGGCGCGGTGGCCACCCTCGGCGCCCTGCGGGACGTGGTGCACGCCCTGCGGGGCTGGCCCACCCCGCTGGGTGTCGCCCTCGGCGACGGGAGCACGGGCTTCCACCCCGACGGCCGCTGCACCGACCCGCACCTCCAGGGCCGCCTGACGGCCCTGGGGGAGCAGGTGGTGGAGTTCGCCCTCATGCGCGCCACCCCGCCGGCCCGCGAGCCGCGGGAGGCCACCCGATGACCGTGGCTGCCACCGCCCCGGCGGCGGGTACCGCCCCGGCTCGCACCGACGGGCGCCCCGGGGCGCTGAGCGTGCCCCGTCCCGTGCCCGGCGCCTCGCTGCGGCTGTTCCTCTTCCACCACGCCGGCGGCTCACCGCTGCTCTACCGGGACTGGGAGAAGGAGTTCCCGCCGGACTGGGAGGTCTGCCTGCTCACCGCACCCGGCCGGGGGCGGCTGCGCGGCAGCCCGCCCCTGGGCACGGTCGACGAGCTGGTGGCCTTCTTCCACGAGGAGCTCGGGCCCTGGCTGGACCGCCCGTACGCCTTCTTCGGGCACAGCATGGGCGCCATCGTGGCCCAGGAGCTCACCCGGCTCCTGGCCCGGCGGGGGGAGCGCGGCCCGCTGTGGCTCGGGCTCTCCTCCTGCGGCGTCCCCGCGCCCCCGGCGGACCGCCCGTCCGGCGGCCGCCACCTGCTCACCGACGACGGGCTGCGCGACTGGCTGCGCCAGGTCGGCGGCACCCCGCTGGAGCTCCTCGACGAACCCGCCGTGTGGCGGCACTTCGCGCCCGTGTTCCGCAGCGACTTCCAGCTCGTCGACACCTGGGAGCCGGACCCGGGCGCCCCGCCGCTCGCGGTGCCCCTCACCGTATTCGGCGGGGAGAGCGACATGGTCGTCACCCGCCACCGCCTGGCCGCCTGGGCCGAGCGCGCCCCGCACTTCCGGGGCCTGTACCTCTACGGCGGCGGGCACTTCTACCTCCGCGAGCACCAGCGGTCCCTCACCCGGCGCATCACCGCCGCGGTGATCGCGGCGCGCCGTGCGGCGCGGCTACCGGACCGCGGTTGACCCGGACGGGGACCCGGACGGGGACAGGCACGGGGACGGGGACAGGCACGGGGACGCCCCGGCGCGCACCGCGCCGGGG
>NZ_JBHXRU010000073.1:0-31163 GCF_042716255.1 Streptomyces sp. NPDC058662
CGTGGCTGCTCGTACGACCAGCCGGAAAGCGACGAACCCCCGGGCTTAGGCCCCCGGGGGTTCGTCTTGCAGTCCCCCTCCAGAAAGGGAAGACGCACATGCACAGGATGACATCCACTCAGGCCCGCCGGATGCGGCGCCCTGTACTCCAGGCCGCGATCGACGCCGGCGCCAAGTGCGTCCAGGCCGACCCGGAGCAGTTCTTCCGCGCCGAGGGCGAGCCGGCGGCGACCTGGCAGGCGCAACGCGCCGAGGCGATCCACTTTTGCCACGGTTGCCCGGTACGAGCGGCCTGCGAGGAACTCGCTCTGCGCGACGGCGACGGCAACCCCCGCGTCGACGACCTCGTACGCGGCGGAAAGTCCGGCTCCGAGCTGGTCGCCCTCCGCGAACGCCACACCACGCGCCTCACCGCGGCCATCGCCGCCGACGAGGCCAGCGACGCGGAGTGGAAGGAGCTCACCACCCTCGCCGTCAAGCTCAACCGCGAGGCGTGCACGACGCCGACCAGGAGCGCCGGCATGGCGCACCAGGCGCAGCTTCAGGAACTGCAGAACAAGAAGATCCGCGAGCTCGCCGCCCAGATCGTCGCACTACGCACCGCCCGCCGCGCCCGTACCGGCTGGGAGGTCGCGGCGTGACCACCACCCTGACCCCGCGCGCCGGAAAGATCGACGACATCCGGCGCGAAGACGACTCCCGCGGCTACGAGCGGGACGAGACCGACTCCCTCCACCACCTCGGCACCCTGCTGCTCACGATGGCCGAGCGGGACGACGCCCGGATCCCCGACGGGCGCCGGGCCCGGCGCACCCTCGCCGAGATGGCCCCCGGCTATGTCCGTCCTCCGCTGCTCACTTTCAACCTGCCGGTCCGCGCGGCGGACGACGCCTGCGGCCTGTGCGGCTACTGGACCTGCCGCTGCGGCCGGAACGCCGCCATCCCGGCCCCGCCGAGCGCGGCGGGCACGGTCCGGTGAGCGGCTGCGGCCACCCGCCGACCCTAGTCACCGTGAATTCGGTCGGCGCGGACGGCGAGCCGTACCAGTCGATCCGGCACGATCCCTGCACCTGCGGGACGCCGGCGCAGCCGCAGCCCGAGACGGAGTAGGGCTTGCACATACCGGCTGCCCGTACCGCCCAGCATCACGCGGTACGGGCCATCGCCGCGCGCGGCCTGACCCCCCCTCACCCAGGCGCTTCTGGCGGCCGCCGTACTCACCGCGGCAGCCGCCTGGGAGGCCGGCCACCGCGTCACCGACATCCACCCGCCCCTCACCCGGCGCGGCAAGAGCTGATTCCCGGTGTCCCACCTGACGGGCCCGGAAGCCAGGTTCTCGACCGCAGCCCTGGCCCGCCGCGTACCGGCCGCCCGCCCCCAGGAATACCGCCCATTCACACGCCTTCGGTCCGGGAGAGTCTCGGGCCCGCCACTCGCCAGGAGAGCCCCATGCAGCACAGAACCAAGCTCGACACCGCGACCACCACCGGCACGGCCCGGCGGCTGCCGGAGGCCCTGTGCAAACACCGGCCGACGTGCCCGACCGCCGACAGCCCCGACCGCGAGGCCGCGCACACCATCGCCTCCCACCCCGAACAGGGCTGGTCCCTCCTCTGCAACTCCGTCCTGGTGTTCGAGGACACCGGCGAGCTGCTCCCCGACGGCCAGATCATCGCCCCGCACCGGCCCCTCGCGGCCGCGGCCTGACTGACGGCTGCCTGATCCGCCCGCACCGACCGCCCAACGCTGGCGGCCGGGTCGAGCGGTGACGGGGAGCCGGACAGTCCGGACCCGACGAACCCTGAGACGAGGCTCGCATGACCAAGACGACAAACGCCCCCTCCGCTGCCGCTGCGGTGTTCACCGACGAGACGCTGCGCAAGGCGGCCGAGCTCGCCGCCGACGGCTACCGGCCGGTGTGGATCGGCCCGTCCGGCGAGGAGTCCTCCGGCGAGGCGGTGGCCCGCCACATGGAGGCCACCATCGCCCTGCTCGACAAGGACAGCTGGGTCCGAACGTACGACAGCGGCAAGGACTGGTCGACCGGCGCGGACCTCGCCGACGACGACTCCATGACGGTGAAGGCCATGCTCAAGTCCCTGCTGCGCGTGGTCCGCGACGAGATCGGTAACGACCCGCAGCGGACCCTATCCACCGCCCTGCGCCACGTCGGTGAGTCCGGCAAGGACGGCGACACGGACACCGCCTCCATCGCGTCCGACGTCCTGGACCTGGTGACCCGGGCCCACACAGGATCGGACTCCGCTCGCGCCACGCCGTGGTCGGAGCGGCAGCACCGCACCCACGCGGACATCACCGCCCTGCTGACCGCCGGCGCCCGGTTCGCGCGTACTTACGGGCCCGCCAGTCAGGAAGCGACGGCTGCCTGACCCGTCGGCGCTGACCGAGTAGCACGGCCCTCCGAGCCCCCGGCATTTGAGCTGCCGGGGCCCCGGAGGGCCTGTTCACGACCCTACCCACCGCCACTGATCGACGGTGCCCCTTCCGCACGGAGGCGCCCGGAAGAAAGGACACCCCCGTGGCCCCCAAGCCCGCCACCCGCCGCAGGCGCCAGTCCGCGGCGAACACGAAGCCCCACAACGGGCGCGCCAAGGCACCGGCGGCGCCGCCCTCCGCTCCCGCCCAGGCCGCCACCCCCGAGAACACGGTGCCGCTGGTGTTCGAGGAGGCCGACCCGGTTGTGGCCGATGCCGCCGACCGCGCCGCCGACCTCCGGGACCTGGCCGTCGACGACGTCGCGCGGATCCTCGCCGACGGCCAGGTGCGTGCCGCCGAGCTACTGGACGGCGCCCACACCGAGGCGGCCTCGATCACCGAAGCCGCCATCGCGGAGCAGTCCCGCCTCCTGGCCGTCGCCGCGACGGACGCCGACCAGGTCCGTACGGAGGCCGTCACCACGGCGGCCACCGACGCCGACCAGCTACGGGCGGCCGCCGAGGCGACGGCGGAGCAGCTGCTCGCCGACGCGCGCCGCGACGCCGACGCCGTCACGACGACGGCGGCCAGCGAGGCCGACCAGGTCCTCGCCGACGCCGAGACGGCTGCCGAGCAGCTGCTCGCCGGTGCCCGCCGACAGGCGGAGGAGATCGCCTCCGCGGCAGCCGTAGAAGCGGAGCAGGTCGCCGCGATGGCGGCCGCGATGGCGGAGCAGGTCCGTGCCGAGGCCGCGAAGGCCCTCGCCGACGCGGAGAGCGCGCGCACCGAGCTGGTGGCCAGCGCGGAGCGCGCTGCAACGGAGACCCGCACCCGTACCACTGCCGACGCCGAAGCGCTCCTGGAGCGGGCGCGGGGCGAGGCCGACCGGCTGCGCGAGAGCGCGGACGCCCAGGCCGCGCAGGTGAAGGCCGGGGCGGAGAAGGCGGCTGCCGAGCTCCGTGAGGACGCCGCCCGCGAGCGGGAGGCGTCCCGTGCGGATGCGGCGCGTACGCGGACGCTGGCCAAGGAGGACATCGGCCGGCTGCGGGCGACGGCGGCCGAGGACGCCGAGCGTCTGACCCGCACCGCCCGCGAGGAGGCCGACCGCATCCTGGCCGCGGCCCGCACCAAGCGGGACGCGGACCTCGCGGAAGCCGAGCAGGCGCTGGCGCAGGCCCGGCTGCGGGAGGCGGATGCGGACGTCACGCTGAAGGCCGCCGACGACATGGTGGCCGAGGCTGCTGCCCGGATGAAGCGCGCCACCGACCGCACCGAGCAGGCCCTGGAACGCAAGCGCCTCAAGCGCCAGGCCAGAGAGGAGCGTCGGGACGCGAAGGAGGCCCGCAAGGCGAAGGCCCGGGAGCTGCGGGCTGCGGACCGCGCCGGGAAGCCGGCCGTGACCGACCGCGTGAAGCAGTTCGCGAAGGTCAACGCGGAACGCCTGATGGTGATCGGCCCGATCACCGCCCCGATGGCCGTCGCGTGGACGGGCCAGGCGGGCTTCGCTGAGGACATCCTCGGATGGGTCGTCCCGTTCACGATCCTGTTCGCCGCCGCCTGGGAGCTGTCGACCGCGTTCGTGGGCTGGATGTACCACCAGGCCCGCCAGGGCGGCGACTCTGGAACCCTCTACCGCGTCAGCACGTGGATTTTCGCCCTGGGCGCCGCAGCCATGAACTTCTGGCACGCCTCTGGTGAGCCGGTGCCCGGCAGCCGGGTCTGGGACGCGAAAGCGGAGGTCTGGACGGAGCAGATCACCTACTGGCACTTCACCCCGAAGGCGGTCGCGTTCGCCGCCATGTCGATCGTCGGCATGGTGCTCTGGGAGCTGTACGCGTCGCTGATCCACCGCCGCAAGCTCCGTGAGGACGGCAGGGTCGCCAAGGCCCGCCCGTCGATCGGGGCGGTCCGCTGGGTCCGCTACCCGGTCCACTCCTTCACCGCCTGGTCTCTCGCGATCACCGACCCGCGCCTGACCACCTTGGACCGGGCCTGGACCGCAGCGGGCGCGGAGCTCGCGGACCGCAAAGCGGTCCGGACCGGTCTGGCCCTGCACCGGGTCGTCGTCCCCCGCCTCGCGGCCGACGATCACGGACCGGCGGCCATCCCCACCGTCCTCACCCTGACCCGCACGGACCGGCCCGGACCGCCGGAAGGCCTGGTTTCGGTCCGCCCGGTCCAGCACGGCGGGTATCCGGTCCGGTCCGGTCCGGGCGACCGGCACGCGGTCCACGGTCCGGTCCGGACCGCAGGGGCCACGGACCGGACCGGCGGACCGGCGCTCGCCCTGGAGGCCGGTCAGGCCGGACCGCAGGGCGCTGACCTGGTGACCGGACCCGGTCCGGACCGGGGTCCTCGGACCGTGCCCGCCGCCCATGGCCCGGCGGCGAGCCGGGGGGTGACGGTCCGGACCGCCGACGTCGCCCCCGGACCGCAGGAGCCGGAACGCACCGGACCGGCCGACCAGGAAGCCCTGGAAGGCGTCTCCGGTCCGGACCGTGGCGAGGAGGGCGGTCCGGACCTCACGGTCATCATGCTCACGGACCTAGAGCGGACCGCGCTGGACCGGCTCCGGACCGCGAACGAGCCGCTGAACCGGACCAACATCGCCAAGGCGGTCCGGACCGAGGGCGGCACCATCGCCACGGACCGCGCCGGACAGATCGCCGTCGCCCTCAAGCAGCACACGGACCGCTGACCGGACCGCCCGCACAACGCCCTGCCGCTCATAGTCGCCACCGGACCGCGCTCGCCCACCGAGCACGGACCGGTGACGGCCACGGCCGGCAGGCCGCTCGCCCGCACCGCGCCCCGAGCACGGACACAACGGGCCAGGCGCAACCGAGCACCACCCGCCCCGCGCCACGACCGCATCCGTCTCCCCTGCCCCGAGCTCGGGCGCCGCCCCGAGCGGCTGGAGATCCGCGACGCGGTTCAGGCGCACGAAGGCCCCCTGCTGAAGCGTGATCAGCGGAGGGCCTCGGGTTGTCTACTCACGCAAGAAAGGAGCACAGCATGGCACCCACGACGACCGGGCCAGCCCCGAAGTCTGGGCGCTTCCCCCGTACGACAACCCCGCCGGCGCCCGCGCTGGCACCCCCCGCAGTGATCCCGCCGACCCTGGAGATCTGGGCGCCCGAACCCCCGACCTGGGGCCAGCGCATGATCCCCAAGGGGATCCGGTTCGCGATGGCTGACCTGGGGCTTTGGCAGGAGCCGCGCCCCTTGAAGCCCTCGTTCCACCTGGTCCAGGTGATCGAAGTCCTCACCCGCTACGGCTGGTGCCAGTCCTTCGATTTCTCCCCCACCGGACGTATGTGCATCAGGGGTGCCCAGACCTTTCTGGAATCCACCAGGCACGTCACCGCGACCGACCGGGGGAAGGCCGTGAATTATCTCCAGTCCCAGCTGGCCCGCCAGGGTGTGAACATGCGGTTCTGGGAGTGGAACGACCTTTCCAGCAACACCTTCCGGGGTGTGGAGGCGACCATCTCGGCGGCCTCCGACATGGCGCGTAAGAACGGAGACTAAAATGACACCGGACGAAGAGAGGGCATTCGAAGGAATTCAGGCCGGAATGGCGGCCGGAATGACCTTCGGGAAAAACGCTCCGGACGCTTCCCCGTACGCCGATGAAGGGCCGTACGGGACGCCGGTCGTGCACAAGAAGGCCGGCCTGACTCGCCGGGGAAAGGTCGCCATTGCGGTGGCCGGGGTGGCGATCGTCGGCGGCGGAACCATCTGGTTCCAGGTCCATTCGGCGGCCGTCGCGAAGGACGAGAAGGAGGCCGCCGCCCTCCAGATCCAGATGAAGAAGCTGGAGCTGGAGGAAATGAGGATCCGGAACGAGCAGGCGAGCACCGACAAGAAGGCCGCCACCGCCTCCGCCGAAAAGATCCAAGCGGCCGTCGACAAGTGCGTGAAGGACTCCTCCGCCCTGACCGGCCAGGGGTACGTGCCCCCGCGGAGCGCCGTCGTGTCGGACTGCAAGCAGCAGTACGAGACCACCGACGGATCCGGCATGCAGGCCGCGGGCAGCGCCCAGGACGTCAGCAACGCAGGGGGCGGTGAGATCAACTCCACCGCCCTGCTGGGTCTCGTCGCCGGCGGCGCCCTGGCCGTCGCGGTCTTCGCACGCAAGGGCAAGAAGGCCGACATGTAGTCACGCACGGTGATTAATTACTCCCTCTCTCCTGGCGGAGAGCGCCGCAATCGGACTCCCATAGTCCGGCTGATCGGCCGCTCTCCGCTGGGAGGTAAGGAGTAAGGAACCATCAACGACCACGGAGAGTGAGGAGATCATGGTGACCGATACGGCGCCCCCGGTCCCCGCGGGACCCCCCGATCCGCCCGCTGCGCCGACCGCCAGCACCGCGCCGGCACCCGCCGCAGACACCGGAATCATGGCCGCCCTAATGGCCGCGGTGGAGCCCGCCCGACCGGTCACCGCGACCGGCGCCGGGGCCAGGCCGGACGGTGACGATCCGGCCGCGAAGGCGGACCCCGACGGAGTGGTGGACCGCTCCTCCCCGGGCGTCACCAGCGAGTCGTTCAAGGCCCCGGAGGACCTGACCGGAGCCGGATCCGACGCAGCCGGAGCCCGGCACAAGGAGGGTGTGTTCAAAACGCTGATCCGGGCGGGCGCGACCCGCTGGGCGAAGGGCGGCGGGACAGCGAACAAGCGGCTGGATCTGGAGAAAGCCAGGGCCAGTGCGCACCAGGTGAAAGAGGCCCGGACCACCACGGTCATGAAGTCGCCTGGAATTCCCACGCGAAACGGCTCCGGAGGGGCCAGTGGAGGGGGCCGTAATTCCGCCGGAAATAGTGGTGGGAATTCGGGCCGTAATTCCACCGGGAGCGGCTCCACGGGTACCGGACGCGGCGGAAGCGGCGGCGCCACCGGAGGCGGTGGGCGCGGCTCGTCCGGCTCGAATGGGAGCGGTGGATCCGGCGCGGGGCGCGACACCAGCGGAAATGGTGGCGGAGGTTCGTCGAAGGACACCAGCCCTAAGGGGCCGAAGGACTCCAGGGGTAAAGGGAAGGACGGTTCCTCGGGGAACGCGGGATCCGGTGGGAAGACTGGAAATGACGGAAAGGCCGGTGCCTCCGGAAAAGGCGGCGGATCAACGTCAGGAGGCTCGTCCGGCGGTAATTCCGGCACCTCGAAGGACAAGGCCGACAAGGGCAAGGGCGCGAAGGTCGACCTGAAGAAGGGCGGCGGCGGCCAGGGCTCGGGCGGCTCCTCCAGGAGCAGCGGCGGCTCCGGGAAGAGCGGCGGCTCCGGGAGCGTCGGCGGATCCGGTTCGAGTGGTGGCTCCGGCAGGAACGGCGCGGCCGGCCACAGCTCGAACGGGACCGACAACCGGACCCCGCTCCAGCGTTCGCGGGAGGTCGGTCACGGCGACGGCTCCGCGGTCCGCAACGCGGTCGACCACGTGAAGGCGTACGCGCAGGGCACGAAGGACGGCTACCAGGACAAGAAGGAGGAGAACGCCAAGGAGCACGCGCGGCTGGACAAGGCGCACACCGACCACAAGGCGAAGCAGCAGGACCCGAAGCAGGACGACCCGAAGCAGCAGGGGACGACGGTGACCGGGCCCAGCGGCCAGACGATCGTCATCGCCCCGCCGGACGAAGGAGACGACGGAGTGAGCACGGACGTGAAGCCCCTCCTGGTCAAGCAGATCGACGCGAACGCCCTGACCCTGGGCACGGACGGTGCCCGTGGGTCGATCAGCCGCAAGGAGCTCCGCAACTTCAAGCAGTACGAACGCAAACTGGAGGCCAAGGAGAACCACCTGATCAAGGTGGCCGACGCGTGCAAGTCGCTCGAAGCCGCGGCGGAGGACGAGGCGAAGGACTGCCAAGAGCTGGCCGAACAGGCCAAGGCCGTCAAGGGCGGCGAGAAGCTGGCCGCGAAGCTGACGAAGCTGGCCGACGCCGCGAAGGCCCAGGCGACGGAGGCCGCCGCACTCCACCAGCGCGCGAAGCGGGCGGCGGAGATGTGCAAGGTCGTCCTGACCAACATCGGGACCAGGTACGCCCCGCTGTACAAGGCCGTGGTCGACAGCGACGAGACGAAGCCGGCCGAACTGCGCTTCTACAACGACAAGGGCTCCTACGCGCCCGCCGCGTAGGAGAAGACGGGAGAGGCGATCATGGCGGAACTGACGTACAAGGTCCTCGTCAAAAGGACCCAAGACAAGGAAAAGGCCCTGGCCCGCAACGCGGAGGGCGTCAAGAAGGCCGCGGACAACATCAAGGAACTGGCCGACGACACCGCCTCCGACGCGGACGCGCTGGGCGCCAAGAGCGTGGACCGCGACTCCCTGGCGGAGTGCCAGGAGCTCGCGAAAATCATCCGCGGCGTGTCGGAGGCCGCGATCACCTACGCGTCGAAGACGTCCGACACCGCGAAGGCCGCGAAGGCGGCAGGTGACCAGGCCCGCACCACCCACGCCGGGTTCCAGGAAGCCTTCGACCGCTCCGACGTGACGGACCTGAAGAAGGTCTCGCGCGACTGGTTCGAGCAGGAATAGCACCACCCACCACCGGCGCGGCCGGCCCAGGGATCGCAGCCCTTCGGGCCGGCCGCGCCCTTGCGGACCCCCCAGTACCCAGACAGGAGTAGCCCCCGATGTCCACCATCACCAAGACCGTGCCGAACGCGGAGCCTGCGGAGCGCGCCGCCGCGGCGCTCCAGATCGCCCTCCCCGTCGGGGTGGGCATCCTGGCCCCCTTCCTGAACCCGAACGCGGCCGCCTACGTCGGGGCCGGCTTCCTGGCCGGTGCGACGTTCGCCGGCGCCAACTACATGAACCGCCTGGGCCGCTGGACGGACCAGCTCCCCGGGATCGACATCGCGCGGGCGCACCGCGACACCATGGGGATCTCCACGATCACCACCGGCATGGGCCTGGCCCTGGGCCAGCTGGGCGGAGCCGAGGCGTCCGAGGCGCTGATGGCCGGGGTCTTCGAGCCAGCCACCGTGCCCGGGATCCTGTCGCTGGGCTGGTGGGCCGCGGTCGTCTTCACCGGCTGGCGCCTGCGCCGCGTCTTCGGCAGGCAGAAGATCGAGGTGGAACAGGCGCAGCCGACCGGGCAGGCCGCCCCCGCCAACACCGGCGCACCCGGCCCGGTGTCCTTGGCCGACAAGATGATCGCGGCCTGGGGGCGCGTGATCAGCGACCCGAAGTCGGGACGCCACCGCAACCAGGTCCTCTCCGACGTCGTGATCTACGCGGACCGCTGGGAGGGACGGATCACCGCAGCCCTGGGCGACTCCGTGAACGTGTCGAAGGAGGCCGTGAGCAGCCTCTTCGGCCGCTCGGTCGACGACATCACCATGAAGTATGGCGCGCACTCCGGGGAGGCGTTCATCACCGTCTGGTACACCCAGCGCCCGGAGCTGGACCCCTCCACCCTCCAGGGCGCCTGGCAGCGCGTCCAGGCGCGGGTCCTGCCGAAGACCCACCTGGAAGAGGTCGGCAAGGACGAGAACACCGGCGGCCAGGTCGCGCGCGTCGTGGCCGACGACGACCTGGACGCACTCCCCCGCGTCGTCAACCTCGGGGAGCTGGCCGGAGCGCTGCGCCGCTCCATCGACCTCGTCTCCTACGAGCCGGGACGGCGCGACCCCAGGCGCGCGATCATCCGCATCATGGACCACAACCCGCTGGAGGCCGGCCATGACTTCCAGGGCCTGGACTCCCTGAAGGCCACCCCGGGCGGATGGGTCAACATCGGGAAGATCGTCTCCGGCTTCCCCGCACGCATCCAGCTCTTCGACCCGAAGCTGGGCGCCCTCCACGTCGTGATCGCCGGCACCACCGGCTCCGGCAAGGGAGGCACGGGCCAGATGATCAGCCTGGCGTACCACGCCAACAAGATGGCCCAGATCTATGGCGACCCCAAGGGCGCCAGCAACCCCGCGATCCCGAAGATGGCCGCGTACAGCGGCCTGACGAAGTACGGGGCCCTGGGCGCCATGCGGATCTCCTGGTGGGTCCTGCAGCACCGGATCGAAGAGGCCGCCCGCATGGACCTGAAGAACTTCGAGCCGTCCACGCTCCGGCCCTACTGCGCCACCCTGCTGGACGAGGCCGCCCAGATGCTGGCCCCGGGCGCACCCAACCGCAAGGAGGCAGTCAAGATCGTCAAGGACGGAGCCTCCCTGACCCGCTCGCTGGGCATGCCCTGGGTCCTGATCAACCAGACGGTCAACCTCGACCAGCTGGGTGGAGAGCAGGCGATCCGCGCCAACCTCCTGGCCGGGGGAACCTGGATCATCCTCCGCACCGACAGCGACCAGGTGAACCTGGGAGACCTTCCTCCCGGCTTCGAGGGCCTGGATCCCTCCCTGATCCCACCGGTATGGGTGGAGGAGGACGACGCGTTGGTGTACGACCCGACCATGGCGGAGTCGGACCCGCGCCGCACCTTCGGCCTGGGCTACGTCGCGGCACCGGGCGGGCGCGCGGGCATGATGCGGATCGACACCCTGGAGGACGCCACCGAGCACATCAGGCCGGAGAACATCATGGCCCCGGTCGACGTGCCCTGGTGGGGCGACCAGGCGTACATGGAGGAGCTGGCCATGACTCCTATCCCCGGCTTCGAGGAGAAGGACAGCGAAGGCGGGACCGGCGAGGCCGGGACCTCGTTCGCCGGTGTCGACCTCCCGAAGGCCAAGGAGCTGACGTCGGAGGAGAAGGTCCTGGCCGCCCTCCGTGACGAGTCCGACCCCATGTACGTGGACATGGTCGACGCGGGTGACGAGGTCGACCCCGACGACATCGACTACGTGGAGCGGGGCCAGCTGCAGGCCGTGTGCGGGGTGGCGGAGTCGACCTTCGCGAACGTGCTGAACAAGCTGGAGAAGAAGGGGGAGATCCACCGGATCAAGGAAGGGAAATCCTCGAAGGTGGCCCTGGGCGGCCGGCCGGAGGCGACCAGCGGCGAGGCCGCCTGACCGAACGGCGCGCTCCCCTTCGGGGGGCGCGCCGTTCCGGTTCCTACGCCCACCTCCCCCTATTCCGGCGGCCACCACCGCGCCGACCACGGCCCGGCCCACGCGCCGCAGCGGCGCCCACCTGACCTGGATCGCCGCCTCCGCCCTCGCGCTGCGCGGGCTGACCCTGCGCCCGGCGTTCTTCGCCCACATCCACAACTCCGGCAGATCGACGCCGCCTACCCCGTCAGCGACCGACTTCATCGACATGGTCGAACGGGCCCGTGACATCCTCGCCAGCTCCAGCCTCGGCAACCTGACCGACGCCAGCGAGAACCTGGACGCCGCCGTCACCTACCTGAGCGACGCCCTGGAGAGCGACCCGGCCGACAAGAAGGTGCTGCTGGCCAAGGCGCGCAGGCATCTGCGGGACGCCATCGACACCGCCAGCTGACCTCACCGCTCTGACAGCCCTCCGTGCCGTCACGGCCCCGCACCTGCTGGCGCCGGGGCGGCCGCGGTGGCCCCTCACAGCACCGAAAGGAGGTGGACGTCATGACGCTGCGGTACTTCGAGGCGCCGAGTCCTGGATGGCCGAGCACTCCACGGGCCCCCGACGTGCGCGAAGGTTGGTGCCAGCCGTCCTCGTGACGAGTCCGGCGCCGCCGGCGGACTCGCAGGTGTAAGGAGCCGCCCTGGCGGCGCCGCGGGCAGTGGTGACGCGCTGGCGAGGGGATGCCACCAGATCACCTTAGGCGTTCACTTGAAATGCATTCTATAGAGATGCATGCTGGAGTCATTGCAAGGTCCCGGAGCGACGGGACCTTCCCGTGAATCCTTCGCCGAGCGCGGCAAGGCAAGGCGATTGAAGTGCTCGAACACGGTCAGGCCGGTGAGATGCCGACCTGCGGTGCGCGCAAGGACCCTCAGTGAGACGCCCCGGGGACGGCGGCCAGGTCGCCAAACTCAACCCGCCGCCCCCGGGTCTCCCAACCAGCTCCAACCGGAGCAGGGGGCCGGAACCATCGTCCCTCACTACCGCGAGGAGCCCAAATGACCGCCCGACGTGACGTGCAGCCCGGCACGGCCGACGACATCAAGGCCGCCGTGCTGGCCGCCAAGGCCGTACGTGACACCGCTGTATCCGCGGCCGAGAAGGAGTTCTGGCAGCGGATGGGCGAGCTCAGCAAGAGCTACCACGGCGCCCAGCAGGACGTCGCCGACGCCATGGGCCGCAAGCGCGACTACGTCTACAAGAACGTTCGGAAGTACACCGCCTGATCCACCGCCTCCGGGGCCGGCCGCCAGGTCGCCAACCACTCAGCCGGCCGCCCCCGGAGCTCCCAACCTCACCATCCCGCAGCACGCAGGAAGGCTTCGCCATGCCCGCATCCGCAGCACCCGCCGCCTTCGGCACCCAGGCCCCCGACGCGAGCACGCGCCTCCTGGCCGACGAGGTCGAGGCCTGGCTCAAGAAGATCACCCCGACCCCCGCGCCCGCCCCGGCCTCTGGCCCGCCGGCGCCCCCGGCCGGATTCGACATCCCCGCCCTGGTGGCCGCCGGCCTCGCCGAGGTCGAGCGCAGCGAACGGGCCACCGCCGCCGCCCAGGCCGCCGCCCGCCCCTCCCTGCTCGACCGCATCACCCGCCGCCACCAGCGCCCGGCCACCCGAGCCAGCCTCCACATCCGTCGCGCCGCCGCCGCGCTGGCCACCGGGGGCTGGTGCCGCGGGGAACTCCGTGACGCCACCGGGCGCCACTGCATCCTCGGCGCCCTGATGGCCGCCCCGGCCGACGCCGACACCGCCAGCCGCTCCCACATCTACATCCGCTCCGCGATGGCCGAACCGGCCGCGTACGCCCAGCCGACGCCCGACTACCGCGCCCGCCTGGAGGCGCAGTGGCGCAGCGAGGGCCGCGACCCGCGGGCCCTGAGCCGCCAGTTCGACATCGCCGTGCACAACAACATCGCCGTCCCGACCGTCGGCGCCGTCCTCGACCTCCTCCAGCGGGCCGCCGACCTCGCCGAGCACGCCGGGGACTGACGGCGGGTGGGGGAACCCACTAGGCGACGTGATGAGTTGTGGTTATAGTTTTCTTGGTGGGTTCGGGTTGTTCTCCGCCCGACCCCCGAACTCTCCCCTGAAGGGACCGTCATGCTGCGCATCTCCACCCAGCACTTCCTCTTCGGAGGCGGCCGCCTCAGCAAGTACGCCAAGGCCATCGCCCCCGACGCCGAGCAGCTCGTCCGCGACAAGTTCGGTTCCCTGCCAGCCGTCCACCTGGTCCTCAACGGCGACACCAGCCGGATGGACCACCTGGTGAACACTGCGGAGGCCAAGCTCCTGACCGGCATCAACCCCACGCAGGTCAACGCCGTCAGCCGCCCCGACCGCCACTCCCGCAGCGCGTTCGGCCAGACGACCCTCGACCGCGACGGTGTGCTGATCGTCCTCCAGATCCCCAACATGCGCCACGAGCGCGACGTCCGCGAAACCCTCGTGCACGAGCTCGTCCACGCCCACCAGCTCGGTGACCGCTCCGCCCGCGAGCTCCACCTCAAGTTCCTCAAGCACGTCTGGGGCCGGCAGCCCATGAAGCCCAACACCCTCGCCGGCTACGAGGTGCTGATCGAGGCCCGCGAGACCGAGGCCTACGGCGCCGAGGACCTGGCCGCCCAGCTCTGAACCCGACAGGAGGACCGCCGTGAAGATCCGACTTCCCTGGCCGAGCCGCGCGGACCGCCGCCTCTGGCGCGCTGCCACCACCTTCTCCGACCTCGCCGAGCTGACCGCCCGCTGGCTCGAAGGCGACATCCGTTCCTGTGCCGGGAACATGCCCAACTACGGGCCCGACGAGGAGACCCTTCCCCTCATCGGCCGCCTGGCCGCCGCCAACCGGGCCGGGTTCCTCACCGACGACTCCCAGCCCGGCCACGACGCCGCCGACTTCGCCGGCAACCTGTGGGAGCAGCGCGCCGCCGTCACCGGATTCGTCGCCGACCCCGAGATCCTCGCCCGCCTCGTGGACTTCGCCGAGCAGGCCGGCCTCGACCTGCTCGTCCGGTTCCAGGGCGACGAGTTCCACCCCGGCATGGTCGTCTCCCGCGTTAACGGCCTGGACTACACCCGGTACGGCCGGACCCTCACCCGGAGCGAGCTCCGGCACTCCTGGCACAGCCGCCTCGTCGGCGACACCGCCTTCGACACCCTGGCCCGCGCCGCCCAGCTCACCATCGCCGACACCGCCTTCGAGCCCAGCGACTTCCTCTGGACCGTCCTGGACGAAGCCCTGCACCTGCCGAGCACGGCCAGCCGCTGACGGCCCCCCGCGGCGCCCGGCCCCACCTTCCGAGGACCGGACAGTCCGGCCCGCCACAAGGGAGAACCGATGACCTCCACCACCGTCCCCGACCCCGCCACCGTGCTCGCCGACATCCGGCGCCGCGTCGCCGCCGGCACACTGCCGCTCACCGTCCAGACGCTCCAGATCCTCGGCGCCACCATGGTGATCGAAGCGCGCCTGGCCGCGGCCGAAGCCGTCTTCCCCGGTATCACCCACATCACCGACGACAAGCCGGCCACCCTCGCCGTCTACACCGTCACCCGCCACAGTCTCC
This sequence comes from Streptomyces sp. NPDC058662, assembly GCF_042716255.1. NCBI lineage: Bacteria > Bacillati > Actinomycetota > Actinomycetes > Kitasatosporales > Streptomycetaceae > Streptomyces > Streptomyces sp. NPDC058662. The sequence goes on from NZ_JBHXRU010000073.1 coordinate 15,006, forward strand.
CCCTCGGCACCTACGCCACCCGGGAGGCGGCCCGGGCCAAGGGCGAGGCCGCCCTGAAGCGCTGCCCCCTCCCGGAGGGCGTCCGCACCACCTGGGCGCCGGACAACGGCGACGAGCACGCCCCCGAGGACCTGATGACCTTCGGCCCCGGCCCGGACGACGAGTCCGTCACCAGCATCCGCATCACCGTGCAGCCCCTCCTCGTCGACTACGACCCGGACGGCGAGGGCTGACGATGCACCAGGTCATGTGGGAAGTCGACGTTCCGATAGAACGCGTCGGCACCAGTGAGCGGGGCGTCCACGTCTTCACGGGCCTGGCCGAGAGCGGCCGCGACGCCCGAAAGTCCGCGCAGCGCGCCTGGGAGACGGCCCTCCTCCACACCCTGGCCGGCCGGGACGTCCCCGCCGCCGCCCACCGCACCGACTGGTCCGCCCGCGGACTGCGCCCCGGCTGGGACTTGCGCTGGGACCAGGCCACGCACAAGGGCATCGACCGCTAGCTCCGCCCCGGGACGGCCGTCAAGGCCTGAGAAACCGCCGGCCGCCCCGGGCCCCTCACCCGCCAAGACGAGAGAGAGACCACCATCATGCACGCCACCCTCCGCAAGCAGCACCACACCCCGACCACCCGCCGGCTGAGCACCGCCGGCCGCATCCTGAAGTCCCTGGCCAAGGCCAACCCCCTGCTCGCCGACCGCGCGTTCGTCTGCGGCCGCTGCGCCGTCGCCTGGCAGGGCGACGAGGCCGACTGCTGGAGCTGCGGCCTCCCCGCCACCTTCGGCTCCCACCACCACGGTTCCGCCCTCCACCACCTCCTCGCCCCCACCAAGATCTCCCGCACCCTCGCCTCGACGGGAGCGGCGTCGTGACCGGCCTCGCCTCCCTGACCTGGCTGATCGGCACCCAGGCCCTCAGCGACCACATCCTGGCCCGGGTCAACGAACTCGTCGATGCCGGCACCGAGTACGCGACGGCCTGCGCCAAGGTCACCGACGCCGCCGACGCCAGCGAGGCCTGGGCCATCGCCGCCACCCGCCAGACCTGGGTCCGCCGGCACGACGTCGACCCCGACGAGATGCCGGTCCGCAGCCTGTACGTCCTGGAGCGCACCGCCACCCACGTCGTCGTCGCGTACACCGACCTCGACCAGGCCTCCGACGACACCGACGCCGGAGACCACTCCAACCTCCCGCCGGAGAAGGCGGACCAGAACGACCACTCCCAGGGCGCCGAGTACCCCTTCGACGCGCTGGACATGTCCTTCGAGCTCGCGGACTGGTCGCCCTTCGAGCACCTGCTGCCCACCGCCGCCGTCCCGGCCGCCGGGACCACGGGGGTGGGGGAGTGACCACCACCGAACTCGCCCCCTGGCCGCGGCTGACCGGCGACGAACCGTGCCGGGCGCCCGGAGCCGACCCCGAGGACTGGACCGGGACCCCGAAGCAGCGCGTGAACGGCAAGGAGGCCTGCCTCAACAAGTGCCCCGAGGCCGTCCGCGAGCAGTGCCTGGCCTGGGCCCTGGACCACCCGGCCTGGGCCGGATCCGCGATCTGGGCGGGCACCACCCTCAGCGACCGCCGCCGCCTGCGCAGGGAGCGCCGCGACGCCGCCGCGGCCTGACCGCCATCACCCCGCTCGCCCGCCCGTCCGGCACGGCCTCACCCGTACCGGACGGGCGGCACCCCGGACCTCACCCGCACTCCGGGCGAACCCCGGCCACCGGCCGGACAGCCGCCCGCACGCTCGGAAGGGAGCCACGATGAAGCTCCGTACGGACCTCGCCCCGCTCGCGGCCGCCGTCAACGACGCCGCCCGCGCCCTGCCCGCCAGGCCCCCCGTCCCCGTCCTCGCCGCGATCCGGCTGGAGGCCGCCACCGGCGCCCTGGCTGTCGCCGCCTTCGACTACGAGACCAGCGCGCAGGCGACCGTGGACGCCGAGGTCACCACCCCCGGCACCGTCCTGGTCTCCGGCCGGCTCCTCGCCGACATCACCCGCACGGTCAAGGGCACCCACCCGGTCAACCTCGAACTCGACGGCGCCCGCCTGGTGCTCACCTCCGGCCGCACCCGCTACACCCTGCACACCCTCCCGCTGGAGGAGTACCCCACCCTGCCCCGGCCCGCGGCCGCCAGCGGCACCGTGGCCGGGCCCGCGCTCGCCGAGGCCATCCACCAGGTCGCCACCGCCGCCGGCCGCGACGACGCCCTCCCGATCCTGACCGGCATCCAGGCCGAGATCACCGACGACACGATCACCTTCGCCGCCACCGACCGCTACCGCTTCGCGCTCCGCCCCATCCCCTGGACCCCCGCCGCGGCCACCGGCGCCACCACCCAGACCACGACCCCCGCCAAATCCCTCGCCGAAGCCGCCAAGATCCTCGCCACCGACGACCAGGTCCACCTCACCCTCCCCGCCTCCCACGGCGTCCTCGGCCTGGCCAGCCGCACGCGCACCCTCACCCTGCGCGCCATAGACGGCCAGCTCCCCGACCACAAGAGCCTGTGGCCCACCGACTTCACCGCCACCGCCGACCTCGACGCCACCGAACTCGCCGACACCGTCAAGCGCATGGCCCTCGTCGCCGAACGCGGCCACCCCGTCAAGCTCCACCTCACCGACGGCGCCCTGACCCTGAGCGCCGGCACCGCCGACGACGCCTCCGCCCGCGACCAGGTCACCGCCACCAAACCGACCTGTTCACCGGCGCCCCCGTCACCATCGCCTTCAACCCCGGCTACCTCCTCGACGGCATCACCGCGCTCAAGACGGACCGGATCCGCCTGCAGATCGTCGACCCGGTCAAGCCGGCGCTCCTCGTCCCCGCCGACGCGGACCCCACCGCGCTGCGCTACCTGATCATGCCGATCCGCCAGTCCGGCTGACCCGCCCCGGGGCGGCCGCGCCATTCCGGCCGGCCGCCCCCGCCCGCGGTGGCGACCGCCACCCCGCAGTCACCCCCAGCACACTAACCACGCAAGGAGAACCAGATGTTCAACGCCGGCGCCGAGGTGGAGATCCTTTCCTGTGAGGACGACCCCAGGGCGAAGGGCAAGACCGGCAGGATCGTCGACGAGGTTCCGCCGGCCCACTCACCGAAGGCCGGTGGACGGTGAACAGGATCAGCATCTTCATCGGCCCCGTCCTTCTGCCACGCGCACGAGCTGCGGACGACGGGACGATGACGCTGGTGGACGCCGCCCAGCAGTGGATCCACTCGCTGTTGCTGTGGGGCGGAGGCCTCATCGTCGTTGCCTGCTTGGTCAGCGCAGCGCCCCGCTTCTTCGCCGCGGGGGCCTGCTTGGTCAGCGCAGCGCCCCGCTTCTTCGCCGCGGGGGCCTGCTTGGTCAGCGCAGCGCCCCGCTTCTTCGCCGCGGGCCTCTACATGCTCCGCCCCCGGCCCAGACGACCGGCTCCGGATCCCCGCAGCGCAGTCGTGCGCCGGCAGGTGATCCAGCGAGACCACGACCGCATCAAGGACGAATACGGTCGGCTCCGCATCGACCCGTTCCGCGGCGACGAACTCGCTGTCCTCGACGACCTGACGGTCCCCGAAGCCGTCGCCCTCGTCCAGGCGCTCGCCGCCGCCAGCGACGCCGCCGACGCCGCCGACCCCCCGACGTACGAGAAGGCCGTGCTGCACCTGGCCAACTCCTGGCGCCACGCCCAGGCCCGAGCCGCGAACAGCGAACTCCAGCCGCCTTCGGACCGATCACCTGAACCCCGGGCATGCACTCCCGAGCCCGCCGTCCAACCCGCCCGGCGCCGCCCGCGCCCCCCCATCCCGAAGGAGCAGAAATGCCGATGAACCCCGAGCACCACCACCGCGACCTCCAGGTCGCCGGCCTCATTGCGGCCGCCGCCCCTGCCGCCTTCGACCAGCTGCTCAACCCGTCCGACACCTCCACCGACCGGCCCAAGGTCGTCACCCTCTGCGGCTCCACCCGCTTCTGGCGCGAGCTCGCCGAGGCCAACTTCCGTGAGACGGTCGCCGGCCACGCCGTCCTGGCCCCCGGCTGCGACATGAAAAAGGCCCATCCGCTGTGGGAGGAGCCCGCGGCCGCCGAGGAGCTCAAGACCGCGCTCGACGCGCTGCACCGCTGGAAGATTCGGGCCTGCGACGAGGTCCTGGTCGTCAACGTAGGTGGCTACGTCGGCGACTCCACCCGCGCCGAGATCACCTACGCCCACCAGCTCGGCCGGCCCGTCCGCTACACCGACCCGGTCGGCCACGCCGTCATCCTCGACCGGCCCGGCCTGGACCCGGTACGGATCGGCCCGTACGAATACGAGAGCCGCGCCGAGGAGATCGCCGCAGGCCTGCGCAGGCAGCTGCACCACACCTCGCACGTGGAGGGCACCGTCATCACCGCCGGCGTTTTCCGCCCCGACCTCGACCACCTCGACCCGCAGGTCCCGAGTGACCCGTACGCGCTGGCCGAGGCCATGGACAACGACCCCGACGGCGACGGCACCGGCCGCAACTTCCCCGACCTCTACGCCCGCCTGTGCGCCCAGGAGCCGGAGGCCTACGCGAGCGACCTGTGGAAGAGGGCCTGCTGGGCGTACGCCCACATGCACGCCGACCCAGCCGACGCGTAGACCACTGGGCCGCCTGCCCTCCAGCCGGGCGGGCGGCACCCATGGTTGGCAACTTTCAGTTGGCCAAGTGTGCGTTGACATGCCAACTCAGACTTGGCATTCTTGGGGTGTGGGCAAGAGCCCGCACCGACGACCGGAGGCATCGAACCATGGAGCTGACCCAGCAGTTACCGCAGGCCGCCCCCACCGAGGCGCGCCTGGCCCAGGCCCGCACCGAGGTGATCGCCGAGATGGGCAGGACCGGCGCCAAGGCGTCGGCGCTCCTGACCGTCCTCAGCCTCCCCCTCGCCGTCCTGATCGCCACGGTCCCCGGCCACAACCTCCCGGTCTCCGCCACCGTCGCCGCCGGGATCGGCGCGGCCGCCCTGGCCGCCGCGATGCTCCTGATCCTGCTGATCATCCGCCCCCGCCTCGGCGGCGACGTCAGCGGCTCCTACCTCCACTGGGCGACCTGCACGCCCCAGGAGGCCGCCGCCGACATCGCCTCCGACCGCAGCGCCGAGCGGATCGTGGTCCTCTCCAGGATCGCCGCGAGGAAGTTCCGCGCGCTCCGGCTCGCCATCGACATCACCGCCGGTGCCGTCGCCCTGCTGGTCCTCGCCGGGATCATCGCCCTCGCCGCCTGACGAAGGAGACCTTTCATGCTCGCCGAGCTGATCCGCCAGGCCCTCACTCGCCGAACCACCACCGGGACGTACTTCGCGAACTACAAGTGCGGCAAGTGCGGCTTCTCGATGAAGATCACCAATGAGAACCCCGACCGCATCGGACCCATCCTCGACATCGCCCTCGGGCACGCCTGCAAGCCCCGGCCCAAGGCGCTCTGACCCCCGGGACGGGCGGCGCACCGGCTACCAACCAGGCCGCCCGCCCCGGGCCAGCCCAACCCGCTCTCAACCGGAGCAGGGGGCAGCTACATCGTCCCTCAACCGTCACGGAGCTGATCACCATGACCCCCACCAGGCCCGACACCCCCGAGTCCACCGCCGCCAAGGCACGCCTCGACAAGGCCGCCGAGGCCCGCGACAAGGCCATCGAGACCGCCCACCGCGCCTACTGGGCCGCGGTCAAGGCCGAGATGGACGCCAAGAACCTGACCCAGAAAGCCGTTGCCGAACACCTCGACTTCAGCCGCGAGCACGTCCGCAACCAGGTCAACCGCTACACCGCCGACCAGTAGGTCGGCGCCGCAGATCCCGGGGACGGCCGCAGCATCGGCCAAGAGGTACGGCCGCTCCCGGGGCTCCCCGTCCAGAGCAGAACCGAGGAGAACACTCATCATGAACCACCGCGCCTCGACCTTCGCCGCCGCCTACGCCTTACTGCGCGCCGCGGCAGATCACGCCGACCACTGGGGCCAGTCCGATTTCGACTCCCTGGTCAAGGGCGCCACCGATGCCGCCCCGGTGACGTACGAGCACGAGGACGGCAGGGTCACCGTCGTCGGTACGGACGGCGGCCGCCGCGCCTGTCTCCACCACGTGCTCCAGTACACCGCCACCCAGGGCCTGGTCCTCGTCGCCGGCACCCGCGCCCTCGGAATCCGCCCGCACCCGGGCCGCCCTGGCCGCCGCCCTCGCGGTCTCGGGAGCCACCCACTTCGCCGCGGACCGCAGGGTTCCCCAGGGCCTCCTTCAGCGGCTCGCCAAGGCCACTGGCAAGAAGAACTTCTTCAACCTGGCGGACTTCGGAATGAACGGGCGCTACTGCCTCGACCAAAGCTGGCACCACTCCTGGGAGACCCTGGCCGCCCTCGTCGCGACGGTGAAGGCATCCCACCGGTGAGCGCCGACACCGCCACCGCCGTCGCCGCCATCCGCCTCGGACTGCACGCGCTGCGCGAGAACGCGCTCGGCGACACCGCCGACCACGAGGACCAAGCCGCTGTCCTCCAGGCCATCTACGACGACAGCAACCAGTCCGGCAGCGTGCTCGGGATGATCTCCGACCTGCTGACCGACATCGGCGTCCGGGTCGCCGACCAGGGCGCCGAGGACATCACCGAGGTCATCGACGAGGCCGCCGGGTACGTCCAGGACTCCGCCGGCCAGCGCCTGGAGCGGGCCCGCACGGCCCTCGCCGCACTGGAGGCGTCGTGAGCGTCACCGGCCACGAGGACAGCCCGCCCGCCGAGTGCGACGGCTGGTCCGACCGACCCGACCTGGTCGGCCTGCGGCACGGTCGGGTCGCCCGGCCCGTACTTCTTCCTCAAGCCTGATCACCGCGACGACTCAACAACGGAGGACCCGTGTTCCGCAGGAACCAGACCACCCCGACGCCGACCCCGAGCGCGCCCGAACAGCCGGAAGCCATCGCCATCAACTTGGACGAACTTGCGGCACTGGAACGGGCCTTACTCGAAGCGGACCGGCTGCGCCGCCACTGGATGGACGGCCCCTCGCGCTTTGGCCAGGTATTGCTCACCGTTCACGACGTGATGGCGATGCTGTACCAGCGCGCCGGCGCCGCTTCCGTGGTCCAGGCCGACCCGCAGCGCGCCCGTCTTCCCCTCTACCGTCACGAGATCAAGTGGCTCGCGGACGCGATCATCTGCATGGAACGGCATTACGCCCGGGAGGGCCGGCTGTCCGAAGCGCGGCAGCTTCACAACCGCTTCAACGCTCTGCTGGGGCAGGCGCACGCCATCACCCACATGGGCGGCACGCCTGTCTTCGCCCCCGAGTTCCCGCAGTTGCCCGAGGGTGCGTGATCCCGTCGCCCCGCAGCTGAACCAGTTCGCCTACGCGATGCCGACCACGACCACCAACGTGGAGTTTGGCCTGGACGTCTCGACGGGGCGGGCGGTGCTGGGCGGCCCGCCCGACTGCCCCAACCCCGAGCGCAACAGGTACCTGATCTACGTGGCCCGCCGCTACGGCGTGCCGGTGTGCACCGCCCTGACCGACACGGTCGCCGCCGCTCTCGCGCTGTCACGAGCAGCCGCTGATCCCACCGCACCACAGCCAGCCACCCGAGGAGGAATCCCTGATGGAACGCGTGTACCTCAACAACCGCAGCGGTGAGCGCCGCATTCACGTCGAGTTCGACGAAGCGGAGATCGCCGAACTGCTCGCCGAGCTCGGCGAGCCGACGTCCGGCTCCGGACGGCAGCTGGTCGAGATCCTGGACGCCGCGCAGCAGCGCTTCGGCCACGGCGGACGCGAGCGCGGCACCGCGCAGACACCGAACGGCACCTGAGGGATCGTCGACCGGGCGCGGCCCGACGACAAGAGCCCCGGACCTCGCGTCCGGGGCTCTGCTGTGGCCGGCTGTTCACGGCCTTCGAAGGGGTCAGTCCGTCTCCACGTAGGCGACCAGGACCAGGGTGCCGAGGGCGGTTGGCACGTACAGGATCCGGACGCCGCCCTCGCGGTGCTCACGGATCGCACCGTGCTTCGACAGCACGCCGATCTCGGGATTCCTGGAGACGGCCACCAGTACGGGGTCGAGGCGGAGGCGTTCGGCCTCCCTCATCTTCTCGACCTGGTCCTGCGCCACGTCGTAGAAGACGATGCGGGCGCGCTTGGGTGCGTGGCGTCCCATCAGGCGACGTGCGAGGTGGGAGCGGCGTCGTCGAGCGGGGGCTGCCCGAGGTTCTCGCGCAGGTCCTCCCAGGAGGTGACGGCGTCCAGATCGACGCCCTCGCCGGCCAGGCGCTCCAGGACGTAGGCGATCTGCGGGTCGCCGTCAGCCATCTCTCGCGCGTCGGCCCGCAGGGCCTCCTGCTCGGCCGGGTCGAAGACGATCCGCATCGCGGCCTCCAAGTCGTAGATGCTGCAACGAGGCTAGCGCAGGAGTACACGACCGGAACCCGGAAGGCGAAGAGGTGCGGAGACCACCCGGTGCGCGGGGGCATCCTGCGGCCGGCGGAAAAGAAAGCGGCCGGCGCCCACTTCCGCCGAGGCGGGTGGCAAGGGCGCCGGCCAACCGAAAACACACACTCCGGGAGACCCGAGAGGCGTATCTCGCCTCCGAGTGTATCCGTACGCCGCGGCGTTGCGGGTCCACTCCACTTGCCAATGATGACGTAAGCTAGGTAATGTTGTCTTGTTAGCGGGTGGTGGCAGCCCGCGGCACCGAACACACACAGACACCCTGGAGGCCCCATGTCCTTCTCCCTCACCCACCCCGCCAGCAGCCCGACGCAGACCGCGGGCGCCGCACCTGCCTGGCCGGCCACCGCCGCGGCCGCCGAGGCCGAACTCGCCCGCCTCGTCGAGCTCCTGGCCGAGGCCGGCGTCACCACCGTCCCCGCCGCCGGCGTCCTGGCGATCCCCGGCCTCGCCGCCGGCCCGGGCGACACCGCCGGCATCCGGGTGCGCACCACCAGCAACCCGCCGCACGCCCTGTACGTCATCGCCGCCGGCAACCTCACCCCGCACACCAGCGCCGACAGTGCCTTCGCCCGCCTCCACCCGCTCATCGAGGCGGCCGCCCGCCCCTGCGACGGATGCGGCGCCGAAGCCAGCGCGCCGTGCAACCCGAACTGCCTGCCCGACCCCACGACCGACTGACACCCGCCGGCGGGGCGCCACAAGCACCCCGCCCCGTGATGAAGGAGAAGAACATGATCCGCGCCGGACGCCTGCAGTACGTCCAGACCATGTCCGACCTGGCCGACGCCCTCGGCAAGAAGCTCGTCACCGTCCGAAACCAGAAGCCGTACGCGGCGGAAGGCCACCCGGCGCCGATCAGCTCGCCCAGCGCCCGCAACCAGCTCTGGGACTCAGAGCAGACCAAGGCCTACTACGCCGGCGAGCCCATCCCCGAGCTGCCCCAGGCCGACGACGACGAGGACCTCCTGGACCGCCACGAGGCCGCCGAACTCCTCGGTATCGCCCCCGTCACCTGGAACACCTACAAGAAGGACCCGGACCTGGCCGCCGGCGTGGTCCTGGTGCCCGCTGGCCCCAAGGGCACCGAGCACTGGCCCCGCCGCCTGGTCATCGCGTACAAGGACAGCCGGCCGGGCCGCGGCGCCGGCGGCGGCCGCCGCGAGGGCAGCGGCGACATGATCCCCCGCGACGAGATCCTGCCGCGGATCGCCGAGCTCCTGGACGCCGACCCCGCCGTCACCGTGGAGACGGTCTCCGACACCCTCGGCATCACCAAGTTCCCCACCGCGCAGTCCGGTCTGGCCACCCTCCGCGGCCGTCGCATCGCCGACCTCGTCGAGCAGCAGCCCGGCCTCGACCTGAAGGACGCCGCTCTCCAGCTGGGCTACCCCGCCATCACCCACCGCGCCGCCGTCACGTTCGCCGAGCGCGAGCTCCACGCCCGCGGCGCCCAGCCCTACCTGCAGCACACCGCCGACGTCCTGGCCGCAGCCGGCATCGCCCAGCAGGCCCAGGTCGAGATGCGCCAGCTCGACGGAGGCGCCGTGGCCGCCGCCGTGCTGCTCGACACCGACCAGCCGGCCGCAGCCGCGGTGTGGGACTCCCGCTACGGATGGCGCACCTCGACCAGCCGCCGGCACCCCATCGGCAAGGACACCGACACCGCACCCGAAGGCGAAGGGATCCGCTACCTGGGCAGCGGACTGCGGCCCGAGCCCGAGGAGCTCCTCGCCGCACTGCGCGACGGCCGCAAGGGCACCAAGCGACCCAAGGCCGGCGCGGACGAGCCCAACAGCGAGAACTGAGGAAAGGCCATGCCGCACGAAGAGGAACCCGAGCCTGTCGCCCGCGCTCAGTACGTGCTTTACGCCAACCCTCAGCTGCTGCGCATCGGGGCGGATAACCTCACGACGACGGACGCCGACCTGGAGGGGGATGGCAGATGAGCCGGAGCTGGGAACGAGCAATCGCCGAGCTGCTCGCACAGGCCCTCGCGGCCCGGGCCTCGGCCGACCGGGTGCAGGAGACCGGGGCCGACGTACGGCAGCGGACCACGGCGGTGGCGGTCCACTACGCGGCCGAGACCGATTACGTGCGCAGCGCTCTCGCATTGCTGCGCGCGCACCTCGCCGACGGGCGGCCTCCGCGGCGCCTGCCCGCTGCCCGGGTATGGCCGCGGTCTGTCCGCGACCTGTGGAAGGACCGGGTCCTGGGGCGGACCGGCGGCCTGTGGCAGGCGGTTCCGGGAGCCGCGGTGGTCGGCCAGATGCGCAGCGCCCCGGCCTCGCCGTTGTTGGACGTGGTGATCGAGCAGGCCGAGGCGCTCCAGGCCAGCCTCCACGGCCACCGCCGGCACCCCAGGATGTATGAGAAGTACTTCCCCGAGCGCAACGGCGGTGTGCGTCTGGACGGGCGCGGCCGTCCGGCCCCCACCGTGCCTGGCTTCCCCGATCCCGGACATCCGGTGAACCTCACGTTCGCCGGTGGCACCGGGCTGCGCATCCAGCCGGTCCGCGCCGAGGAGGCCGACCGGCTGAAGGACGACGAGTTCGCGGTGCACCGCCGTGCCCTCGCCTTCGGCGACGCGGTCCTGGACCTGCTCGTCGAGGCCCGCCTCGACGGCGCCCGCCCGTCGGCCGGACGACTGCGCGGCGCGGCCCAGTGGGTCGGCCGCGAGGAAGACATGGTCCCGGCCCGTACGAAGTGGCCGGCGAAGCTGGGCGGCTTCCAGGCGGTGACCCTGACGGGTCTGGGCCTGCTGGTGCTGGCCTGCGTGGCCCTTCCGCTGACCTTCGGCAACCGGGCCGGCCTCCTCTCCCACTACACCCTGCTGTTCGCGGCGTCCGGGGCCATCGCGCTCGCGGGGACCGCGATCGTCCACCGGACCGGGCCCCGGCTCATCCAGGCTCCCGGCTTCAAGGCCGCGGCGCCCGGCATCGCCGCCGGACTCCTCGCGATCGTGGTGTGGCAGGGCCAAGGCCCCGTGGCTGAGCACTTTTTCGCCGGCCCGTACGAGCGCTTCGAGCGCGAGCTCGGTGACGGATGTCTGTCCGTCAGCCCCTACCGAAGCGGCGCGGTACAGACCCGCGTCGAGGACGGTGTCCTCTTCGTCACCCCGACCAGCCAGGGAACGACCCTGCGTCTGGGGCCCGCCGAGGACGGCAGCACCCACCCCCTCCGCCCGGTGGACGCCGCGACGCGCAAGGTCCTCGACGACTTCGGGTGCTGACCGACCGCTCGGGGCGGGGCTCGGCCGGACCTCCGGCCGCCCGCCCCGAAGGCGTCAGCCGGCCTGCTGGTAGCTGGCCGCCGGCCCCACGGTGCCGGAGCCGAACCGGGCATTGAGCAGGTCGATGGCCTTCTCCGCCCGCAGTCTGCGCTCGCGGCCTTGGTCGAAGGAGAGCTGCTCGGCGACAGCGGCCGCGTCGACCAGCTGCTCACAGCGCAGCGCGATGCCGCGGACCCGGGCCCGCTGGAAGCCCAGCGCCCGGAACATCTCGTACGCGGTGTCGCGGAGGTCCTCGGTGTGCGCGCTCGGGCAGCTGGCGGCTTCGGTGGACCTGGGAGCGGTCGGCCAGGGTGACGGTCATCGTGATCGTCCTGGCCGCCTGGCGCCGGGTCCGCAGCCGGTCGCCGAGCTCGACCGCCAGCGACAGCAGCGCGGCATGGACCGCCTCGGGGGAGAGGGTGTCGAGGGCGAACCGCCGCTGCGCGGCCGTGCTGTGCGGGAGCTCCGTCGGGACCACCACCCGGCGGTCGATGCCGCGGGCCACCTCGCGCAGCTGTCGGCCCGCCCGCCCACCGAGGACCCGCTGCACGGTCGCCTCCGGCAGCTGCGCCAGCAGACCGATCGTGTGGACCCCGAACTGGACCAGGCGCTGCTCCTGGGTAGGCCCGATGCCGTAGAGCTCCCCGACCGGCCGGTGGTGCAGGAACGCGGCCACCTGCTCCGGCGCGGAGCCGACGGCGACCAAGCCGCTGCGCAGGGCGTCCCGGGAGGCCATCGCGGCCACCGACCAGGTCGGGCCGACGCCGATCACCACCGGCAGCCCGTACAGCGCCATGGCCCGGGTCCTGATCATCAGCCCGAGTTCGGCCGGGTCCCGGTCGAAGAAGCGGATACTCCCCGACACATCGGTCACGAGCACTGATGGCGGGACCGCCTGGACCACGGGGGTCACGTCGGCCACCAGGCCGAGGAGCAGCCGGTAGATCACCGGGTCCACGTCCACGGGGCAGCGCAGATGCAGGATGGGGGAGCCGGCGCCCGCCGGTTCCCTCTGCTCGTCGTCCACGGCGACACCTCCCACAGCCACCGTATCGAAAACTTATTCGAACAGGCACGCCGAAAGCGGAACAGGGTATTCGAACAGAGGTACGATACTGAGGTGATCTACAGAACCCTGCCCTGCCTGTGCCCCAGACGCACTCAGGGCCGCACGGAGCCGGCGGCCGGGGGGACGGGCATTCCCGCGGAAGACCTCCAGCCCCACAAGGAGGCGTAGGCGATGCCCGCCGGACGCGACATCGACTGGCTCCTGCCGCCCGACGTCGAGCGACTGCGGACGTTGGAGCGCTGGTGCCTGGTGCTGCTGGAGCTGATCCGCGGCCGCATCGCCGAGATCGAACGCCGGGACCGCGTCACCGACGCGGCCCGCAACGGGCCGGCCGTCACCCCGCTCAACGAGTGGAAGCTGGAGCACCCCATCCCCATCGGCAGGGGAGGGTGCATGCTCGTCCACACCGCCGACTGCCGCCTCGCCTCAGGCCGGACGCGGCCCACCACCCGCGAGCAGGCACTCGATGCCCTCCGTCAGCCCCAGGTCGAAACCTGCTCGATCTGCCCCGCCGCCCAAGAGCTCGGCATCACCGACCCCTGAGCCCACTCGCGCCCACCGGCCCCCGCTCCCTCCCCGCAGGCCCCGCCCCCCAGGGCCGACCGGCTTGCCCAGCCCACCGAACCCGGCTTGCCCACAGCACCCACAGGCTTGCCCAGGACGGTGTGCCCAAGGCTTGCCCACGAGGCAGCCAGGCTTGCCCAGTCTGCAAAACACCAGCTCAAGAGGCTTGCCCACGGCCAAGAGCGGGGATCCGGCGGACATAACCTCGGGGCCTGCGACCAGCAGCCCAACCTGGAGCAATACGAACAGCGCCAGGCCACCCTGGCCGGCCAGCGTGCCGCCGAGCAGGAGCGGGAGGCCAAGAAGAAGGCCGCCGCGGCGCAGCGGAAGGCCCGGGCCGACGAGCGGAGGGCTGCGAAGGCGGCCGACCCGGGCAGCCGCTGCCGCGACCGCGCAGGCCGTGCAGGAGCACGGTGGCGCCTCGGCCGTGGACGTGCAAACGCCGTACGACAAGGGCGTGCGCGGCTCTGGACCGGCGGCCACCCGCATGCGCAGCGTGGAACGCGCCCTGAAGCTCGGTGCGGGCAGTCGGTCACCGCCTGGGACATCGAGGTGCACGGCCCCCAGGCCGACGAATTCGCCGACGTTCCCGAACGGTTCTACCTAGGACGCCCGCGCCGAGTACCAGCAGCACACCTGGACCGCGGACCTCCCGACCTACCCCAGCACCAGGACCTCCGCGCCGCTCCCGGCAACCTGTCCCACGCCCGACGTCGACCACTGCGGGAACTGCGGGACGACCGTCGCGATCGGGGGCTGGATGATCGCCTCGCTCGGCCTCTCCTGCCCGGACTGCTACGACGTGATGTCCGGCGAGCCCGGCCGCCACGACCTTCGGTACCACCGTCAGCGGTAGCCAGGAGCCGGCCTCTCCGGCGCTCTGCGGAGGTGGGCAAGCCCATGCCGGCGCGGCCCCGCGACAGTTGCACCGGAAGGGGGCTGGAGGGTTGCTTGCAGAGGTGCACTAGGAGTAGCACCGGAGGTGTGACCGGGAGTGGGACCCCCACTTTTTTGATCTTGAACATCGTGCCTGGTCAGGCCCCGTGGGCAAGCCCCCTCGCCACGACGACACCTCTTTCTCCGCGATAGCCGGAGGAAGAGGCCTGCTTCTTCTCAGGGCCGGGCCGGCCGTCACCAGCCCAGTCCAGCCCAGTCCAGCCCAGTCCAGCTCGGACCGGCCCCCACGGTCCGGTCCGTGCCCCAGCTGATCCCCGGTTCCCGTTACCGGATGGGGCGCGGCCCCTGCGCTGCCCGGCCCCGAACGCCGTGTGCGCTCCCGCGCGAAGACTGCCCGCGCTGCCGGTCCGGTGAGGGCGGCAAACGCCGAAGGGCCCCGCCGTGTGGCGGGGCCCTTCGGGAGGTCGGTCAGATGTGGTGGTGCTCGATACCGGGGAAGCGTCCGATGAGCGCGTGCCGGATTTCGGTGTGCTCGGCGGCGAGATCGGCGAGTTCACCGTCGAGGTATGCGAAGGACACCGGGTCGGTGGTGGCGGCGCGGGCGGTGCGCAGGGTGGCCTCGTCGTCCAGGTTGCACATCAGGTCGTACAGGGAGAAGGGGCGGGCGCCCGCGCTGATGGTTGCCCCGGCGTCGATGAGTGCGCCGCAGAACTTGCTGGAAGTCGCGGTCCAGGGGGCGCTGTAGCAGAAGGTGATGACGCTCATCTGAGGCTCCTCGATTCGTGTGTACGGCTTCGGGTCGGCTGCCACTGCCGACCGCGATGAGAAAACTATACCACGCATTAATCACTATGTGTCAAGCGTTGGTTCACCGACGGCCGGGTGCGGTCGGGCGGACACGCCGAAGCGGCCCCGCCGGAAGGTGAGGCCGCTTGGTGTGGAGCTGATTCAGTGCATTTCCCAGTCGACGCAGCGTCGCTGGGGCAGCGGCGGTTCGACGCCGAGGCGCAGTGCCAGCCGGACCGCCGCGCGGTCCCGCTTGTGTGCCGCCTGCTGGTGAGGCTTCCGGCTCCCGTCCTTCAGGTGAGAGATCCAGGGCCGCTCCTGGAGCTGCTGGTGCGCGGGGCGGTCGTGGAAAGTACGGGCCATCTCGGGGCTCCTCGCTGTGGATTTGTAGCGGTGCGTGTTTCGCGGTCGCTGACCGGCTGCCACCGCCGACCAACTGAGACAACCATAATCTCTACTCATCACTTCCGTCAAGCGGGAGTGTGCGGCGAGTTGCCGCGCGTCGCGACGCGGGCGGCCGGATGGGTGAATGTGAAATCGGGTCGAGAAAAAGGCCGTTCCGGCTTCCCGGAAGTGGTGAGTATAAGTTATAGTTGTCTTGTTGGTCGGGAGTGGCACCCGGCCAACACCCCCCGAACTCACAAGCTCCAGGGAGATACCCGTGTCGAACTCCATGAAGATCACCGCCGGTCAGACCACCACCCGCACCCTGACCCACCTGATCAGCGCCATGGACAGTCAGCGCGCCACGACCATCACCTACGTCGACAGCAAGGGCGACGAGTCGGTGCGCACCATCGAGATCCACAACATCCTCACCACCGGCAAGGGCGGCATCATCGTCCGCGCGATGTGCCGCGCCCGGGGCGAGATGCGCACCTTCACCCTGGAGCAGATCAAGGCGTACACCATCCACCGCATGCGCTTCGTGCTCACCGTCCCGGAGGAGAAGGCCGGTGACGCCTTCCCCGTCGCGCACTTCGTGTCCAGCGCCGAGCGGATGATCGACCTGGAGCTGGAGCGCGACTACCCGCTCACCAAGGTGTCGCTCGCCGCGTAGGCGGGCGGGGCCCGCCCCGCCGGGCGGGCCCCCCGGGGCAGGGGATCGGGCGGCGGCGGCGGGTCCCCCGCCC
>NZ_JBHXRU010000074.1:0-31014 GCF_042716255.1 Streptomyces sp. NPDC058662
GGCGTCATGCGTCACCGGGTCCCCCGAACCGGCGTCATGCGTCACCGGGTCCCCCGAACCGGCGTCATGCGTCACCGGGTCCCCCGAACCGGCGTGTGGTCGCCGGGTCCCCCGTTCCCCCGCCCGGCAGCGGCGGGAGACACCCGGTCCGCTCCGCGGCCCCGTGTCCGCGGTGCGGACCGGGTCTCCCGTCCGTCGCTCCCATTCTGGCGTCCGCGCAGGTGGGAGCCATCCGCGCACCTACTCATCTGAGCCTCTAGGTACGGATACTCAGCCGGGGCGGCGGCCCCACCAGTTGTACGGGCCGCCGGCCCCGACCGGCACCGCCGACCGGGGCATTCAGCGGTTTCCGCTGACCCGGCCCCGCAGCAGCAGCGACAGCGCGGAGTGCACGTCGTCGAGGGACCGCTCGCTCTGGAAGGACTGCCAGTCCAGGGCGGCCACGAGCACCATCCCGACCATCGCGGCCGCGGTGAGCGGGACGTCGATCTCCGCGCTGAGCTCGCCGCGCTCGACCCCCTCGCGCAGCACCTTCTCCACGACGGCCACCGCCTCCTGCCGGACGACCATCAGCGTGGACTGCCACGCCCGGTTGGTCCGCCACAGCTCGGCGACGTACAGCTGGGTGAAGGCCGGGTACTTGTCGATGAACACGAGCCCCGCCCGGATCATCGCGTCGAGCGCCTCGACCCGGCTCCCGCCGCGTGCCTCCGTAGCCTCCGCCGAGGCCCGCAGGGAGACCGTCAGCAGCCCCACGCCGTGCCGCAGCAGCTCCTCGAAGAGGTCGTTCTTGCTCGCGAAGTTGTAGTAGACGGTGCCCTTGGCGACGCCCGCCCGCTCCGCGATCTCGTCGACCGTGGTCGCGGAGAAGCCCTTCTCCGCGATGAGGGTGACGGCCGCCTCGTAGAGCTTCTGGCGGGTCGCCTGACGTCGGGCGCCGCCGGTACCGGTGCTGCTGCGTTCCATGGCGCTGATTCTCACAGTCTTTGGGGAGGCCGGCTCTACAGGCTCAGTTCCGGGTGCAGCCGGTCCATCGTCCACACCTGCTTGCCGCGGGCGGCGAGCGCGGTGAGGGCGAGGGCGCCCGCGGTGAAGGCCAGCAGGACGGCGCCGCCCTGCCAGACCGGGGCGAGGTCGCCGCCGGTGATGAGGCGGCGCAGGCTCTCCACGACGTAGGACATCGGCAGGTAGGGGTGGACGGCGTTGAAGAAGCCGGGGCTGGTCTGGACGGGGTACGTACCGCCGGCCGAGGTCAGCTGGAGCATCAGCACGGCGAGGACCAGGATCCGCCCGGCGGCGCCGAACTTGGCGTTGAGCCACTGGACGATCGCCGCGAAGCAGCCGGTGACCAGCACCAGGAAGCCGACGGTGAGCGCCGGGCGGGCCATCTCCAGGCCGAGGCCCCAGTGCAGTACTGCCATCAGCAGGCCCACCTGCGCGGCGCCGAGGGCCGCCACCGGCAGCCAGCCCGCGACGGCGATCCGCCAGGGCGAGGCGCCGGCGGCCAGGGCCCGCCGGTTCATCGGGGCGATCAGCATGTAGGCGACCATCGCGCCGACCCACAGGGAGAGCGGGATGAAGTACGGGGCGAAGCCGGTGCCGTAGTTGGGGGCCTTGTGCAGGGACTGGTTGGCGAGGCGCACCGGGTCGGCCATGACCTCGGTACGGGAGTCGCGCTGCCCCTCGTCGTAGTCCGGGATCTTGCCCGCGCCCTCGTGCAGGCCGCCGGCGAGCTCGCCGCTGCCGTCGACGAGCTTGTACATGCCGCCGTCGAGGCGGTGCGCGCCGTCGCCGAGCTTGCCGACGCCCGCGTTGATCCCGGCGGAGCCGCTGGAGGCGGAGCCGAGGCCCTTGTGGAGCTGGGCCATGCCGGTGGCGACCTGGTGGGCGCCGGTGTTGAGGGCGTTGACCTTGGTCACGGCGGCGTCGAGGTCGGCGGTGAGCGCGGGGGCCCGGTCGACGACGTCGCGGGCCTGCTTCTCCAGGTCGCCCAGCTGCTTCTTGAGCGTGGAGAGGTCTCCGTTCGCGCCCTTGACCAGGGTGCTGACGTCGCCGGTGAGCTCGGCGGCCTCGGCCGCGTCGTCCTTGACGCGCTTCAGGTCGGGGCAGGAGGCCAGGTACGGCTCGGCGCCGGGGGTGACGCAGTGCCGCGTGTAGTAGGCGTCCGCGCCGGTGGCGGCCCGCTTGGTGGCGGTGGCGGCGGCCGGGGCCTTCTCCGCGATCGTGTCGAAGTGCTTGTTGACGGTCTTCGCGGTGTCGGCGACCAGTTCCGCGGAGGCGGCGAGCTGCTTGGGGTCCTTGAGGAAGGGGCGCGCCTTGTCGGCGGCGCCGTTGACCTTGTCGGCGAGCTGCTGGGTGCCGTCGGCGATGTCGCGCGTACCCGTCTTGAGCTTGCCGGCCGCCGTGTCGAGCTTCTGCAGCCCGCCGGTGAGCTCGCCGGTCTTCTCCTTGGCCGTGTCCAGGCCGTCGGCGAGGTCCTTGGCGCCCTGCTGGGCCTTGTCGGCGCCCTGCTTGAGGCGGTCGGCACCGTCCGCGGCCTCGGCGGTCTTGTCGTGCAGGTCGGAGAAGTTGACGAAGATCTTGTCGAGGAAGCCGCGGGAGGCGTTGGCGGAGGCCGCGGAGCGGACCTCGGCGAAGACGGTCCGGGAGATCGAGCCGACGATGTAGTTGTTGGCGTCGTTGGTGCGGACCTGGAGGGCCCCGGTCGCCGGGTCCTCGCCGGAGCTGGAGGCGATCTTCTCGCTGAAGTCCGCGGGCATGGTCAGGGTGAGGTAGTACGCGCCCTCCTCCAGCCCCTTGGCCGCCTTCTCCGCGCTCACCTCGTGCCACTCGAAGGTCTTGCTGTCGTGCAGCTTGCGGGTGATCTCCCCGCCGGCGTCGATGCGCTCGCCGTCGACGGTGGCGCCGCGGTCGGCGTTGACGAGGGCGACGGGCACCCGGTCGAGCCGGCTGTACGGGTCCCAGAAGGACCACAGGTACAGGGCTCCGTAGAGCAGTGGCAGCAGGAGCAGCGCGACGAGGGCGGCCCGGGGCAGCTTCCCCCGCCCGAACCGCTTCAGCTCAAGCGCGGCCAGCTTCGGCGAGCGCATCGTCCGCCCCCTTCGTGTCGTCCGTGTCGGCGTCGGTGGTGGTGTCGGTCGTGTCGGCGTCGGTCTCGTCGGCGTCGGTCTTGTCGGCGGTGGCGGCGTCGTCGGTGGCGTCAGTGGTGGCGTCGGCCTTCTCGGCGGCGGCGGGGTCGGCCTCGGTCGGGCCGGCCGCGGGGCCGTCCGCCGCGACCGTGCGCAGCACCGTCGCGTCGTCGGGTGCCTCGCTGCACACCGCGAGGACGGTGATGCCCCGGGCGGCGATCGAGCGGAGCAGGTCCCACGCCTCGGCCCGTTCGGCGGCCGAGAGTTTGAGGTCCAGGTCGTCGAGGGCGAGCAGCGTGGGCGAGCCCAGCAGCGCGATGGCCACCGACAGCCGTACGGCCTCCAGCCGTTCCAGGTCCCGTACGGAGGTGCGGGCGCCCTTGGGCAGCGCGGCCGGGTCCAGCCCGGCGGCGGCCAGGGCGGCGTCGATCCGGGCCGAGGCACTGGCGCGCCGTTCGGCGCGGGGGCGCAGCAGTGCGCGGAGCGGGGCGCCGTAACGGCGCTGGAGCAGGGCTCCCTCGCGCAGCTGCTCGGCGACGGTGAGGGCCTGGTCGAGTTCGTTGACCCCGGAGACCGGACCGATGGCCGCCGTCCGCCGGACCGCCGTCATCCTGCGGGGCAGCCGGTGGGGGCCGATCTCGGCGTGCCCCTCGGTGGCCTTCATCCGTCCGGTGAGGGCCAGGAGCAGGCAGGTCCGGCCGCTGCCGGACGGGCCCTCCACCGCGATGAGGGAGCCGGGCGCCGCGTCCACGGCGACGCCGCGGAACACCCAGCCGCGCGGCCCCTTGAGTCCGAAGTCCTCGGCTTTGACGGCCGCGCCGTGCGGGCTGTCCACACCGTCCCCCTTCTTTTGAACTGACCGGTCAGTTCAAAAACTAGCATCCTTGTCGGCACCAGGCGCGCGGTGGGGGGCAGTTGTCCCGATCGCGACCGAGAAGTCCCAGGTCAGGACGATTGTCAGTGGGGCCCGGCACGATGGGTGAACGCATCGACAGGAGGTTCGTCATGGCCACACCGTCCCCGTCCCCTGTCCACCCCGTCCTGCGCAAGTCGTCGGCCCCACCGGCCGCCGTGGACCTGCTCGGCAAGGCCCGCGCCGGTCTGGCCGAGGCCGCGCGGCTCACCCGGGCCAACGAGCGGTACGCCACCGCGCATCTCGCCGCGCTGCGCACCGCCGCCGCGGTGCTCGCCGCGCGCGGCCGGCCGGAGCCGGTCGGCCCCCGGCGGCGGCCCCGGATCCGCAGCGCCTGGGAGGTGCTGCCGGAGATAGCGCCGGAGCTGACGGAGTGGAGTGCGCTGTTCGCCTCCGGCGCCGCGCGCCGGGCCCGGGCGGAGGCGGGGATAGCGGGCGCGGCGAGCCCTCGCGACGCGGACGACCTGGTGCGGGCCGCCTCGATGTTCCTGCGCCTGGTGGAGCGGATGCTCGACGTCCGGCCGCTCCCGCAGCCCCTGCCGCAGCCGCGTCCCGAGCCCCCGGAGCGTCCGGACGCGGGGTGAGCTGCCCGGCGACGGGAGGCAATAGGGTGGGGCACGGTACGCCCACCCGCGGACCGCCCGCCCTTACCGCGCCGAGGAGCCATCAGCCGTGTCGGACACTTCCCGCCCCCGTGCCTCCCTCCGCACCGCCGTGGTGTGGGAGGTCCTTGAGGAGGCCCTCGACCGCCGGGTGAAGGCGACCGGGCGGGATGTCCTGGACGTGCTCGACACCGGTGGCGGCACCGGCAAGTTCGCGGTGCCGGTCGCCCGTCTGGGCCACCGCGTCACCGTGGTGGACCCCAGCCCGAACGCGCTGTTCGGACTGGAGCGCCGGGTGGCCGAGGCCGGGGTGGCCGACCTGGTGCGCGGTGTCCAGGGCGACGCCCAGGGCCTGCTCGACGTCGTCGAGCGGGAGGCGTACGACGTCGTGCTGTGCCACGGCGTGCTGGAGTACGTGGACGACCCGGCCGAGGGCGTGGCCAACGCGGTGGCGGCGCTGCGCCCCGGCGGCACGCTCAGCCTGCTCGGGGCGGGCCTCGGCGGCGCCGTGCTCGCCCGCGCGCTGGCCGGGCACTTCACCGAGGCCCGGACCGCCCTCACCGACCCGGCCGGGCGGTGGGGGTCGGGTGACCCGGTACCGCGCCGCTTCACCGCCGGACAGCTCTGCGACCTGGTCGGCGGAGCCGGCCTGGCGGTCGGCGCGGTGCACGGCGTGCGGATCTTCGCCGACCTGGTGCCCGGCGTACTGGTGGACACGGAGCCGGGCGCCGTGGAGGCACTGCTGCGTCTGGAGGAGGCCGCCGCCGAGCTGCCCGCCTTCCACGCGGTCGCCACGCAGCTGCACGTGCTGGGCGAGAAGCGGGCCTGAACTGCGGTCCCGGCCCGATGCGCTCGGCCGCACACCCGCCGATCCGGCCGTACGCCCCGTATGATCGGGTGCAGTGACCGGCATGCGGGAGGGACCACCGGGGAATAACCGCCTCAGTGACCGCTTCCGCGGCGGTACGGTTCGGGCAGTGGTTGGTGCGGGCTGCGCGTTGGGCAGCCCGTGCGTTTTTCGCAACGTGCTTAGAGGGCGGGTATCACGGGGGCGATTCCCCGCCTATCCTGAAGGGGACCCCTGGTCGCTACCCCCGCGACCGACGGATGAGGAGGACTCCCGTGCCGCTCTCGGAGCACGAGCAGCGCATGCTCGAGCAGATGGAGCGAGCGCTGTACGCCGAAGATCCCAAGTTCGCGACAGCGCTTGAGGGCAGCGGACTGCGCACGTACACCCGGCGACGGGTCTACCAGGCAGTCGTAGGCATTCTGGTGGGTATTGCGCTCCTCATGACCGGCGTGATCGTTCCGAACGTACTCTGGGTCAGCGTGGTGGGATTCCTCGTCATGCTGGGCTGTACGGTCCTCGTGGTCACCGGTTGGCGCAAAGCACCCAAGCCTGGCGAGCAGCCCGTCTCCGGCAGTACCGGTGGTTCGACCCGCAGCCACAACCGGCAGCGTCGGTCGATGATGAACCGCATCGAGGACCGGTGGCAGCGCCGCCGTGACGACCAGGGGCAGTAGGCCCCGTCTGACGTGAACGAGGGGACGGCCGCGGGCGGCCGTCCCCTCGCTGTTCCGCCCCGGCCTCTTCGCCGCGGGCACGGCGGATCCCGGCAGGCAGCTGCCGGATGTACCGGTTCTGCGGCATGATGATCAGGTGAGTGTGCTCCCCCTGGTCTTCACCAGCGGCTGGGCCAGTGGGATCAACGCGTACGCCGTCATCCTCCTGCTCGGCATCTTCGGCGCGACCGGCCTGACCGACGAGGTCCCCGCTTCGCTGCAACGCACCGACGTCATGATCGTCGCGGGCGTGCTCTTCCTGTGTGAGGCCGTCGCCGACAAGATTCCCTACGTGGACTCGGTCTGGGACGCGGCGCACACCGTGATCCGCCCCGTCTCGGGCGCCGTGGTCGGCGCGCTGCTGGCCGGGCAGAGCGGCTCGCTCTCCGACATCGCCGCCGGCGTGGTCGGCGGGTCCACCGCGCTGGCCAGCCATTTCGTCAAGGCCGGCACCCGGATGGCGATCAACACCTCGCCCGAGCCCTTCACCAACATCGGCATGAGCATCGCCGAGGACCTCGGCGTGGCCGGCCTCCTCACCTTCGCGATGTTCAACCCGGAGGCCGCCGCGGCCATCGCGGCCGTCCTGCTGGCCGCGGGACTGGCCATGGTCGTCTTCCTCTGGACCCGGATCCGCCGCTTCCTGCGCCGCCGCGCCCAGCGCCGCGAGGAGAAGCGGCTCGCCGCCGAGGCCCGCGCGGCGACGGGGGCCCCACCCCGCTGAGCCGGGCCAGGGCCGCTCGATAGGCTCAGCGCATGGCACGAATTGCGGTGATCGGCGCCGGGATGGGCGCGATGGCGACGGCGGCCCGGTTGGCCGTGGCGGGCCACCGGGTGACGGTGTACGAGCGCGGGTCCACCTACGGCGGGTCCGTCGGCCGGTACGAGCGCGAGGGCTTCGCCTTCGACACCGGTCCCGGGCTGCTGCACCTGCCGGCCGTCTACCGCGACCTGTTCGTGAAGACCGGCAAGCACTCCCTGGAGGACTGCGTCGAGACGGTCCAGGTGGACCCGGCGGTCCGGCATGTCCTGCCCGCCCACGGGGTCGACGTCCGCCTCCCGGGCGCCTCCCGCGGCGGCGTCGCCGCCGCCCTCGACGAGGCCTTCGGCCCTGGTTCCGGCGAGCGCTGGAACGGTGTGCTCGGCCGCGCCCGGGACGCCTGGGACGCCACCCGCCGGCCCCTGCTGGAGGAGCCGCTGCCCGCCGCCGGGCGCGGGGCGCTCGGCACCGACCCGTATCCCGCGCTGCGCCGGAGCGGTCTGCTGCGCCGCCGGCCGCCGACCCTGGCCGAGGTGGCCTCCCGGGAGCTGGGCGGCGGGCTCGGCGAGCTGCTGACGGGCCTGGTGGGCGCGTACGGGATCGACCCCGCCACCGCCCCCGCCTCGGCGGCCGTCCTGCCGTACATGGAGCAGACGTTCGGCAGTTGGTACGTGCGCGGCGGGATCCGGGCCCTGGCCACGGCCGTGTACGAGCGCTGCCGGGAGCGGAAGGTGGAGTTCGTCTTCGGGGCGGAGGTCCGGGAGGTCCTGACGGCCGACGGGCGGGCGGCCGGGCTGCTGCTGGCCGACGGCACCGAGGCGGCCGCCGACTCCGTCGTCTGCGGGATCGACCCGAGACTGCTGCCGGACGGTTCCCTGCCGCGGCCCGCGGACAGCGCTCCGGCCCGCGGTGCGGGGGTGCCCAGCCGGCTCACGCTCCTGCTGGCGCTGCGCGGGTCCCGGCCGGCCGGGACCGTCCACCGCACCCTGGTCCACTCCCCCGGCCGGGTCGTCACCGTCCTGCGCCCCGACGACCCCGCCACGCGGCCGGGGGCCGAGGACGAGGCGGTCACCGTGAGCGCCGTGTGCGGTCCGGCGGGCGCCGCCGCGATCCCCGACCCGCAGGAGCTGCTCGGTCTGGCCGAGCGGGCCGTGCCCGGGCTGCGCGGGCGGCTGCGGTGGTACGAGGTGCGCACGCCGGCCGACGTGGAGTCCGCGACCGGCGCGGTGGGCGGCTCGGTGCCCCCGCCGGCCCTCGCCGGGGCCGGCGGTCGGCTGCTGTACCCGGCCAACGCCACGGCCCTGCCGGGGCTCTACCTGGCGGGCGGCTGGGCGCACCCCGGCGGCGGGCTGGCGCACGCGGGGATGACCGGCGCCCTGGTGGCCGGACTGATCGTGGAGGGCGCGGGCTTTCGCGGCTCGCGGTGACCGCGGCGGCCCGCCGTCCGTGCGGGCTCAGTAGCGGTACTGCCCGTACTCGCCCGACGGGTTCTCGCCCGGGTAGCCGTTGGGGCCCGGGTACGGGTATGGATAGGGCTGCTGCTGCGGGTCGAGCTGCTCCTCCGCCGGGTACGGCTGGGCGACGTCGCGCTGCTGCGGCACCCAGACGCCGCCGGGCGGAGTGTCCGTGGAGTACTGCTGCCCGTAGTCGGTGTAGGGCGTGTAGTCGTAGGTCTGCTGCGGCGGGACTCCGCCGACGGTGCCGATGTACGGGTCCGAGTAGGCGGCGTAGACCTGCTGGTCGCCCGTCGGGTAGCCGGTGGAGTAGTCGTAGCCGCCCTGGCCCTGCGGGTCGTAGGAGGCGGCGTACTGGTGCGCGTCCTGCTCGGCCGTGGTGAACGGCGAGGCGAAGGCGGCCGTGGCGTCGGCCTGGGGGCCGGGCGCGAAGCTCTGTATCCCGTAGGAGCCGGTGTCCTCGGGCACCGGCTCCGGGCGGTAGACGTCCTCGGCCTCCGCGGCCCGGCGGCGCCGCCCGGCGTCCCGTCCCCCGGTCTCCGCCGGGCTCTCGCCGGGCTCCTCGGGGCCGTACTCCAGCGCGGTCACGCGCAGCGCGGCCTCCGGGCGGGCACTGCTTCCGGAGCGGCGGCGTCCGGACTTGCGCACGGGCTCCCCGCCCCGGCGCAGCGCCCAGCCGGCCACGAATCCCTTGCGGAATGAGAGCGTCACCAGGGTCTGGCCCACGGCGAACGCGGCGGCGCCGACGCCGATGACCGGCACCGACGGCAGCAGCACCCCGCCGACCACGCCGAGGAATCCGGTGAACGCGAGCAGGCGCCAGCGCAGCCGGGCCTTGTACTGCATCAGGACCTCGGCAAGCAGCCACAGCGCGACGAAGCCGAACGCGATGTAGAGGACCGTCATTCCCACGCATGGCCCCTCTCGGTACGGCCGCACGCACGGGAACGGGGTGCGGCCGTCAGGCCCGTTGGTGCAGGCCCAGGTTCTCGTAGATTTCGAGAGTCGCCGTGGAATTGTTCAGCGTGATGAAGTGCAGCCCCGGGACACCCTCGGACAGCAGCCGCGCGCAGAACTCCGTGGCGAACTCGATGCCAATGGAGCGTACAGCGGCGGGATCGTCCTTGACGGCGAGCATGCGCTCTTTCACGTCCGCGGGGAAGAGCGCGTTGCTGAGTTGGGGCAGCCGGTCGAGCTGCCTGACGGCCACAACAGGCATGACCTCGGGGATGATCGGGGTCTCGCAGCCCGCCTTCTCGACGCTGTCGCGCAGGCGCAGATAATTCTCCGGATCGAAGAACATCTGGGTGATCGCGTAGTCGGCACCCGCACGGCACTTGTCCACGAAGTGCCGGATGTCCGTGTCCCAGTCCGTGGAGCGGGGGTGCATCTCGGGGAAGGCGGCGACGCCGACGCAGTAGTCGCCGGACTCCTTGACCAGGCGGACCAGGTCGGCGGCGTAGTGCACGCCCTCGGGGTGGGCCACCCACTCGCCCATGGGGTCGCCCGGCGGGTCTCCGCGCACGACGAGCATGTTGCGGATGCCGGCGTCGGCGAACTGCCCGATGACGTTGCGCAGCTCGGCGATCGAGTGGTCGACGGCGGTGAGGTGCGCGACGGGGGTCAGGGTGGTGTCGGCGGCGATCTGCTGGGTCGCGCGGACGGTGCCGCCGCGGGTGGAGCCACCGGCCCCGTAGGTCACGGACACGAAGCTGGGGGCCACCGCCTCGACCCGGCGCAGCGCGTTCCAGAGGTTGCGCTCGCCCTTCTCCGTCTTCGGTGCCCAGAACTCGAAGGAGTACGAGCGGCCGGACGCGAGGAGGTCTCGGACCGTGTGCGCGCGGTCCGACCAGGTGGAAGCGGTACCAAAGGCCATACGGGCAGGTTAGACGCGGCTCGGCGGACACCGAAGCGGTGTCCGCCTTTTGGACATGTTTTTGGACACCGGTCAGGCCAGGGCGAGCCGGGTGCGGACGCGCTCGGCCATCTCGGCCGCGGCGGCCCCGGGGTCGGCCGCCTCGGTGAGCGCGCGTACGACGACCACGCGTGTGGCGCCGGCGTCGAGCACCTCGTCCAGATTCGTGCGGTCGATGCCGCCGATGGCGAACCAGGGCCGGTCCTGCGCCAGGGAGGCCGCGTACCGGACGAGCCCGAGGCCGGGTGCGAAGCGGCCGGGCTTGGTGGGGGTGGGCCAGCAGGGGCCGGTGCAGAAGTAGTCCACCCCGGGCTCGGCGGCGGCGGCGTCGACCTCGGCCTCCGCGTGGCAGGAGCGGCCCACGATCACCCGCTCGCCGAGGACGGCGCGGGCGGCGGGGACGGGGAGGTCGCCCTGACCCAGGTGCAGCACGTCGGAGCCGATGGCGTGGGCGACGTCGGCGCGGTCGTTCACGGCCAGCAGCTTGCCGTGCCGGCGGGCGGCCTCGGCGAACACCTGGAGGTGTTCGAGCTCCTCGCCGGCCTCCATCCCCTTGTCGCGGAGCTGGACGATGTCCACGCCGCCGGACAGGACGGCGTCGAGGAACTCCGGAAGGTCACCCTGCCGCTTGCGGGCGTCCGTGCAGAGGTAGAGCCGGGCGTCGGACAGCAGCATGGGTGTACCCCCCGTGATGGAGCGGTGCACGGGCCGGTGCGGCCCGCGCACCGCGGTGGAGCGGATTGCGGATCAGGTCACAGGGCGAGCGCCTGAGCGCGGCGCTTCACCTCCGTGCCGCGATTCTCGCTCAGCGCCTCGGCGGGCGTGCCGGGCAGGGTCGGGTCCGCGGTGAAGAGCCACTCCAGGATCTCCTCGTCGGAGAAGCCGTCGTCGCGCAGCACGGTCAGCAGACCGACCAGGCCCTTGACGACCTTGTCGCCGTCGATGAAGGGGGCCGGTACCTGCAGGGAGCGGTTCTCGCCCCGGCGTACGGCGATCAGCTGCCCTTCCTTGACCATCTGGCGGACCCGGGTCACCTCGATGTGGAGCATCTCCGCGATGTCGGGGAGGTACAGCCAGTCGGGGACGAGGGAATCGATCTTTGCGTCAATCTCGGTCACAGGCACAAGCCTGCCATCTCGGCCCGGCCGCCGGTACCTGGGCGGCCCCGTCCGGGTCGCGGAGCCCGGGCGGGGCCGGATCCCCGGCCGTCCCCCGGGCCCGGCCGGCCGCCCCTCGGCTCCGCCCGGCCGTCAGAGGGCGGCCGATTTCAGCGGGGTCGCGGGGTCCGCCGCCCTGGCCGGGTCGAGGGGGGCCGCCGTCTCGATGAGCCTGCGGCCCTGGGCCAGGTCCCGGGGGCGGCCCACGGCCAGCACCGCCACCAGGGCCCCGTCCCGCAGCCAGCACACCGACCAGGCGGGCCCGGCCGGGTCGCCGCGCCACAGCAGGGTGTCGGCGTCCGCGTGGTGCCCGGCGTACTGCACGAAGCGCCCGAACTGCTCCGACCAGAAGTACGGCACGGGGTCGTAGGCGGCCGCCGGCTCCCCCGCCAGGATGTTCGCGGCGACCGCCTTGGGGCCCTGGAGGGCGTTGTCCCAGTGGTGCACGAGGAGCCGGGCCCCGTAGCGCGCGGAGGGGAAGGAGGCGCAGTCGCCGACCGCGTACACCCCGGGCACGGAGGTCCGCAGCCAGGCGTCGGCGGTGATCGAGCCGTCCGCGCCCAGGTCCACGCCGCTCCCGCGGAGCCAGTCGGTGGCGGGGCGGGCGCCGACGCCCACCACCACGGCGCCGGCCTCCAGCGCGCGTCCGTCCGCGAGCAGGACCTGTCCCTCCTCGATCCCGGCGACCTTCGCGCCGGTGAGGAGTTCGGCGCCCGCCTCCGCGTACCAGCGGGCCATGGGAGCGGCGACCTCGGCGGGCAGGGCTCCGGCCAGCACCCGGTCCGCGGCCTCCACGACGGTCACCGCGCAGCCCGCCTCCCGGGCGGCGGTGGCGAACTCGGCGCCGATCCAGCCCGCTCCGACGACCACCGTCCTGGGCCCCGCCGCCAGGACCGGCCGCAGCCGCGCGGCGTCGTCGAGGGTGCGCAGCAGGTGCACGCCGGGGACGCCCTCGGTGCCGGGGAGGGTCAGCGGCCGCGCGCCGGTGGCCAGGACGAGGACCCCGTACGGGACCGGGCCGGCCTCGGTGTCCAGTTCGCGGTCTTTGGCGCGCAGTGCGGTGACCTCCGTCCCGAGCCGGAGACCGATGCCGAGGTCCTCGAAGTCCACGTCGAAGGCGGAGTCCTCGGCCTTGCCGAGGAGCACCGCCTTGGACAGCGGGGGCCGGTCGTAGGGCTGGTGGGGTTCGGCGCCCAGGAGGGTCACGGGGCCGGTGAAGCCCCGCTCGCGCAGGGCGACCGCGGTCTGCACCCCGGCCATGCCGGCGCCGACGATCACGACGCCGCGCTGAGTCTGTTCCGTCTGCTCGCTCACGCCGCCAGCCTAATCACCTGACGATCTGTCAGGAACAGGTGCCGCCTTACCGGCCGTCCGCGCCGGGGTTAGTCTGGCTCCGTACCTATCGCGGGAGTCCGGGCGCACCGGGCTGAGAGGGAGGCTGGACGGCCTCCGACCGTACGAACCTGATCCGGGTCATGCCGGCGAAGGGAGGGGCTGGACGCCCATGCACTCATCCCGAAGGACAGGCTCCGACGTCCTCGTCATCGGGGGCGGGATCATCGGACTCGTCACCGCGTGGCGGGCGGCCCGGCACGGGCTGCGCACCGTTCTCGCCGACCCGGCCCCCGGCGGCGGCGCCGCCATGGTCGCGGCCGGCATGCTCGCCCCCGTCACCGAACTGCACTACGGCGAGGAGGCCCTGCTGGGGCTCGGCGTCGCCTCCGCCGCCCGCTACCCGGAATTCGCCGCCGAGCTCGCCGAGGCGAGCGGCGGCGCGGACATCGGCTACCGGGCCTGCGGCACCCTCGCCGTCGCCCTGGACTCCGACGACCGGCTCCACCTGCGCGAACTGCACGCCCTGCAGCGCCGCTGCGGCCTGGAGTCCGAGTGGCTCACCGGCCGCGAGTGCCGCCGCCTGGAGCCCATGCTCGCCCCGGGCGTCCGCGGCGGCCTGCGCGTCGACGGCGACCACCAGGTGGACCCGCGCCGGCTCGCGGCCGCCCTGCTGGCCGCCTGCGAGCGGTCCGGCGTCCTGATCCACCGGTCCGGCGCGGAACGGCTGCTCGTCACGGCCGACCGCGCGGCGGGCGCCCTGCTCGACGACGGCACGGAGGTGCGCGCGGGCCAGGTGGTCCTGGCCGCGGGCTCGCTCAGCGGCCGGCTGGCGGGCGTACCTCCGGAGGCGGCCGCCCCCGTACGGCCGGTCAAGGGCCAGGTACTGCGGCTCACCGTGCCGCCGGCGTACGCGCCGTTCCTGTCCCGGACCGTACGGGCGGTCGTGCGCGGCAGCCACGTCTACCTGGTGCCGCGCGAGAACGGCGAACTCGTTGTGGGGGCCACCAGCGAGGAGCTCGGCTGGGACACCACGGTCACGGCGGGCGGGGTCTACGAACTCCTGCGCGACGCCCACGAACTGGTCCCCGGCATCACCGAACTGCCCCTCACCGAGACCCGGGCCGGGCTGCGGCCGGGCTCCCCCGACAACGCCCCGCTGCTCGGCCCCACCGAGCTGCCGGGCCTGCACCTGGCCACCGGGCACTACCGCAACGGGGTCCTGCTCACCCCGCTCACCGGCGACGTACTGGCCGAGCTGCTGACCACCGGCGAACTGCCGGAGATCGCACGGCCCTTCACCCCCCGCCGGTTCTCCGCCGCACGTCAGGAGTCCTACGCATGACCATCTCCGTCAACGGCGAGCCGCGCGAGGTCGCGGCCGGCACCACCCTCGACACGGTGGTCGCCACCCTGACCGCGGCGCCGTCGGGTGTCGCCGCCGCGCTCAACGAGACCGTGGTCCCGCGCGGGCAGTGGCCGGCCACGCCGGTCGGCGAAGGTGACCGCGTCGAGGTCCTCACCGCGGTCCAGGGGGGCTGAGCCGTGGCCGACGACCTCTTCACCCTGGGCGACCGCACCTTCACCTCCCGCCTGATCATGGGCACGGGCGGCGCCCCGAGCCTGGACGTACTGGAACGCGCGCTGGCCGCGTCCGGGACCGAGCTGACGACGGTGGCGATGCGCCGGCTGGACCCCGCGGTCCAGGGCTCCGTGCTGTCGGTGCTCTCGAAGCTGGACATCGCGGTCCTGCCCAACACGGCGGGCTGCTTCACCGCGGGCGAGGCCGTCCTCACGGCCCGGCTGGCGCGCGAGGCGCTCGGCACCGACTGGGTCAAGCTGGAGGTGGTCGCGGACGAGCGGACCCTCCTGCCGGACGGCGTCGAGCTGCTCGACGCGGCCGAGACCCTGGTGGACGAGGGCTTCACCGTCCTCCCGTACACGAACGACGACCCGGTGCTCGCGCGGAAGCTGGAGGACGTGGGCTGCGCGGCGATCATGCCGCTGGGGTCGCCGATCGGCTCCGGCATGGGCATCCGCAACCCGCACAACTTCGAGCTGATCACGGAGCGGGCCGGGGTGCCGGTGATCATGGACGCGGGGGCGGGCACCGCGTCCGACGCGGCGCTGGCGATGGAGCTGGGGTGCGCCGCGGTACTGCTGGCCTCGGCGGTGACGCGGGCGCAGGAGCCGATGCTGATGGCGGCGGCGATGCGGGACGCCGTGTCGGCCGGCCGCCTGGCGCGGCGGGCGGGGCGGATCCCGCAGCGGCGGTTCGCCGAAGCCTCGTCCCCCGCGGAGGGCCGCGCCGCCCTGGACCCGGAACGCCCGGCCTTCTGACCCGGGGATCCCGCCCACCCCCGGCGGGGCGGACGTCACAGGTGCGCTGCAAGGGGCCCCGGCCCGGCCTGCCCGGCTCGGGGCCCTC
Organism: Streptomyces sp. NPDC058662; assembly: GCF_042716255.1. NCBI lineage: Bacteria > Bacillati > Actinomycetota > Actinomycetes > Kitasatosporales > Streptomycetaceae > Streptomyces > Streptomyces sp. NPDC058662. Next base: position 15,253 of record NZ_JBHXRU010000074.1, read on the forward strand.
GTAGAATCGGCGGGTGGATACGACCCTGGAAGACCCCCTCGTCGGGCGCGTGCTCGACGGCCGCTACCGCATCGACGCCCGCATCGCGGCCGGCGGCATGGCCACGGTCTACCGGGCCCTCGACACCCGCCTCGACCGCGTCCTCGCGCTGAAGGTGATGCACCCGGCCCTCGCCACCGACGGCGCCTTCGTCGACCGGTTCATCCGGGAGGCCAAGTCCGTGGCCCGCCTCGCCCACCCCAACGTCGTCGCCGTCTTCGACCAGGGCACGGACGGGCCGTACACGTACCTGGCCATGGAGTACGTCTCCGGCTGCACCCTGCGCGACGTGCTGCGCCAGCGCGGCGCGCTCCGGCCGCGGGCCGCCCTGGACATCCTCGAACCGGTCCTCGCCGCCCTCGGCGCCGCGCACCGCGCCGGTTTCGTGCACCGCGACATGAAGCCCGAGAACGTCCTGATCGGCGACGACGGCCGCGTCAAGGTCGCCGACTTCGGACTGGTCCGCTCGGTGGGCTCGGTCACCCAGACCACCGGCTCGGTCCTCGGCACCGTGTCCTACCTGGCACCCGAGCAGATCGAGAACGGCGTCACCGACACCCGCGTGGACGTCTACGCCTGCGGCGTCGTCCTCTACGAGATGCTCACCGGCTCCAAGCCCCACACCGGCGGCAGTCCCGCCCAGGTCCTCTACCAGCACCTCCACGAGGACGTCCCGCCTCCGTCGGCCCTCGTCCCCGGCCTGGCGGCCGGACTCGACGCGCTGGTACGCGGCGCCACCGCCCGCGACCCGCAGCTGCGTCCCGGCGACGCCGCCGCCCTGCTCGGCCTGGCCCGCGAGGCCCGGGCCCGGCTCGGCGACGCCGAGCTGGACGCCGTACCGCCGCAGGCGAGCGCCGGGGAGCGGACGGCCTCGGAGGACCGCACCGGCGTGATCCCGCGCCCGGTGGCCCCGCCGCAGCAGCCCGTGCTGCACACCTCCCGGCTGGAGATGCCGCCGGCGCCGCCCGCACACCGGCCGCCGCCGACCCGCGGGCGGACCCCCCGGCGGGGAACGCTGCTGGTCATCGCCGGGGTACTGCTCGCCCTGGGGCTCGGTACGGGTGTCTGGTACATCAACTCGGGCCAGTTCACCAAGGTCCCCAACCTGCTCGGCAAGACCGAGGAGCAGGCCAGGTCCCAGCTGTCGGCCGCGGGTCTCGGGGTCAAGCGCGTGGAGCGGAAGTTCAGCGACGCCTTCGAGCGCGGGACGGTGATGAACACCGATCCCGCGGGCGGCAAGCGGATCCGCGGCAACGGCGCGGTGACGATCACGCTCTCCCGGGGTCCCGAGGTCGTGGCCGTGCCCAACCTCAAGGGCCGACCGCTGGAGGAGGCCAAGGCGGAGCTCACGAAGGCCGGCCTGGCTCCCGGCGTGGTCACGCAGGCCTTCAGCCAGGACACCGCGCAGGGCTCGGTGATCGGATCCGACCCGGTGGGCGGTGAGAAGCGGGCGCCGGACAGCGCCGTGGCGCTCGTCGTCAGCAAGGGCCGCCCGATCCCGGTCCCGAACGTGGCCGGAGCCTCCTTCGAGCAGGCCCGGTCGGCGCTGGTGGGCCTCGGCCTGAAGGTGGCGACGGCCGCCGATCAGGTCAACTCCCCCTCCCCGGCCGGTACGGTCGCCAACCAGTCGGTCGGCGCCGGCACCCAGGCCGCCGCCGGGGACACCGTCACGCTGACCCTCTCCAAGGGGCCCCGCCAGCTGCCCGTCCCCGATGTGACCGGCCAGGACGTGGACGCGGCCCGCAAGGCACTGGAGACCTCGGGCTTCAAGGTGAGGGTGGACCGGCCGTTCCTCTCCTTCAGCAACACCGTGGAGGCCCAGTCGGTGGCCGGCGGCCAGAACGCCGCCGAGGGCAGCACGATCACCATCAGGACCAAGGGGCTGTAGAAGCGCGTGGAGCACGAGGACGACCAGCGGGACCAGCGCGGGGAGCGGCCGGAGCGCGGGGAGCGGGGAACGGCAGGCGAGGGGCCGGCGGAGCGGTCCGCGGCCGCCGTACGCAATCCCGTGGGCGGGCACGTCCCGGTCGCCGGCGGCCTCGCCTCGGTCGGTTCGGCCTACGCGCGGGAGATGGGCGCGGAGGCCGTCCAGGTCTTCGTCGCCAATCCGCGCGGCTGGGCCACCCCGACCGGGAACCCGGCGCAGGACGAGCTCTTCCGCGCCTGGTGCGCGGACCGCTCCGTGCCCGCCTACGTCCACGCGCCCTACCTGATCAATTTCGGCTCGCACACCGGGGCGACCGTGGAGAGGTCGGTGGAGTCCCTGCGCCACTCGCTGCGCCGGGGCCGGGAGATCGGCGCGCTCGGGGTCGTCGTCCACACCGGGTCGGCGACCGGGGGCCGTCCCCGTGAGGCGGCGTACGCGCAGGTCAGGGAGCACATGCTGCCTCTGCTGGACGAGCTCGTGCACGACGACGACCCGTTCCTGCTGCTGGAGTCCACGGCCGGTCAGGGCTCTTCGCTGTGCTCGCGGACCTGGGACTTCGGTCCGTACTTCGAGGCTCTCGACCACCACCCCAAGCTCGGCATCTGCCTGGACACGTGCCACATCTTCGCGGCCGGACACGACCTGGCGGAGCCGGGCGGGGTGAAGGTGACGCTGGACCTGCTGGTCGACACGGTCGGCGAGGGCCGGCTGAAGCTGATCCACGCGAACGACTCCAAGGAGGGGGTCGGCGCGCACAAGGACCGCCACGCCAACATCGGCCAGGGCCATATCGGCCGGGAGGCCTTCGCCGAGCTGTTCACGCACCCCGCCACGGAAGGCGTACCGCTGGTCATCGAAACGCCCGGCGGCAGGGAAGGGCATGCGGCGGACGTGGCGCTGCTGAAGGAACTGCGCGGCGCGCACTGATCCGGAGAGTCCTGGGGAATACCCCAGGGGGGTATACGGTTGTGGAGAGCAGCAGAACCGCCGACCGTTTCTCCCGCTGGGGGTCGTCATGGAGTACGAGCAGCCGCACCGGAACCATCAGCACGGGCACGACCACGGGCACGACCTCGGGCACGGCCACGACCACGGGCACGGGTCCGGCGGGGGCGGGGCCGGCTGGGGCGAGGCCGCCCGGGCCACCCTGCACTGCCTCACCGGATGCGCCATCGGCGAAGTGCTCGGCATGGTCATCGGCACGGCACTCGGCTGGGGGAACGTCGAGACGATGGTGCTGGCGATCGTCCTCGCCTTCTTCTTCGGCTACGCCTTCACCCTGCGCGGGGTCCTCGCGGCGGGCCTGGGGCCGCGTGCCGCCGTCCGGGTGGCCCTGGCGGCCGACACCCTCTCGATCACCGTCATGGAGATCATCGACAACGGGGTCATCGCCCTGTGGCCGGGCGCGATGGACGCGCACCTGTCGGCGCCGCTGTTCTGGATCGTCCTGGCGATCGCCCTCGCGGCGGCCTTCGTGATCACCGTTCCGGTCAACAAGTGGCTGATCGGCCGGGGCAAGGGGCACGCGGTGGTGCACCGGTACCACCACTGAGCGGCCAGGGGCGGGTCACGGCACCGGCCCGCCGGGCACCGCTCAGAGCTCGGGGCCCTCGCCCGGCTCCTCCTGGTAGGAGTAGCGCTGCTCGCGCCAGGGGTCGCCGATGTTGTGGTAGCCGCGCTCCTCCCAGAAGCCCCGGCGGTCGGCGGTCATGTACTCGACGCCGCGCACCCACTTGGGGCCCTTCCAGGCGTACAGGTGCGGGACCACCAGCCGCAGCGGGAACCCGTGCTCCGCGGTGAGCAGTTCACCGCCCTGGTGCGTGGCGAAGACGGTCCGCTCGGAGGCGAAGTCGGCCAGCCGCATATTGGAGCTGAAGCCGTACTCGGCCCACACCATCACGTGCGTGACCTGCGGGGCCGGGGGCGCCAGCGCGAGCACGGTGCGGGCGAGCACGCCGCCCCATTCGGCGCCCTGCATGCTGAACTTCGTCACGCAGTGCAGGTCCGCCACGACCGACTCGAACGGCAGCGCCGCGAACTCCTCGTGGTTCCAGCAGTGCTTGTCCCCGTCGGCCGTCGCGCCGAAGACGCGGAATTCCCAGCGGTCCGGCTTGAACTTGGGTACGGGGCCGTAGTGGGTGACCGGCCAGCCGCGCTGCAACCGCTGTCCCGGCGGAAGCTCCAGCTGCTCTGCTTCCGGAGATTCCCGGCTTTCCGGCTGACCCATGCGTCCATGGTGACAGATTGGGCAGGGTGGTCATGACCAGGTCTGAGCCGATTTCGGGCAAGTCGCGGCAACTCCCACTAAGGAGGCACTTACTGGACGGTCTTCGGCGGCGGTGCAAGGATGCGCGCAACTGCCCCGTCACATAGCTGACATTGCCTGGAAGGAGCCTCTGCGATGCAGGGCGACCCCGAGGTCCTTGAGTTTCTGAACGAGCAGCTGACCGGTGAGCTGACGGCCATCAACCAGTACTGGCTGCACTACCGCATCCAGGACAACAAGGGCTGGACCAAGCTCGCCAAGTACACGCGTGAAGAATCCATCGACGAGATGAAGCACGCGGACAAGATCACCGAGCGCATCCTGATGCTCGACGGCCTGCCGAACTACCAGCGGCTCTTCCACGTGCGCGTCGGACAGACGATCACGGAGATGTTCCAGGCGGACCGGCAGGTGGAGGTCGAGGCGATCGACCGCCTCAAGCGCGGTATCGAGGTCATGCGCGGCAAGGGGGACGTCACCTCCGCGCGCCTCTTCGAGGAGATCCTGGAGGACGAGGAGCACCACATCGACTACCTCGACACCCAGCTGGAGCTCATCGAGTCCCTGGGCGAGCCCCTCTACATCGCGCAGCTGATCGAGCAGCCGAGCTGACGCGGGCCGCACCCGACGCGGTACGCGACCCCGGCCAGGGGTGCCCGAGGCGGGCCTAGGCGGCTTCGACCAGCCGCGGCGCGGGGGCGGAAGCCAGCTCCATGTCGGCGGCCAGTACGGCGGCGGCCTCGCCCTTCTCCAGCAGCTCGCGGCGCGGGCACGAGCCGCGTCCGAGGATGCCCTGGATAGTCCGGACGCAGGAACCGCAGTCGGTGCCGGCCTTCGTCGCCGAGGCGATCTGCCGCGGGGTGCAGGCCCCGGCGGCCGCGTGGTCCTTGACCTGCTTGTCGGTGATCCCGAAGCAAGAGCAGACGTACACGCGGTTCACCTCCCTGGGCGGAACGGTCTGGCGAGCCATCCCCTATTCGGTGAGGCTTACCTAACCATACCCAAACTTAGGGTTCCCTAAAAGACCCGGTTACAACGATGGGGCGCGGATCACATCGATCCGCGCCCCACCGTCGTAGGAAGCTACACGCCGGAGATCACTCTCACTGGTCCCGGTACATCTCCGCGACCAGGAACGCCAGGTCCAGCGACTGGCTGCGGTTCAGCCGCGGGTCGCAGGCCGTCTCGTAGCGCTGGTGCAGGTCGTCGACGAAGATCTCGTCGCCGCCGCCCACGCACTCGGTGACGTCGTCGCCGGTGAGCTCGACGTGGATGCCGCCCGGGTGGGTGCCGAGGGCCTTGTGGACCTCGAAGAAGCCCTTGACCTCGTCGAGCACGTCGTCGAAGCGCCGCGTCTTGTGGCCGGAGGCCGCCTCGTAGGTGTTGCCGTGCATCGGGTCGGTGACCCAGCCGACGGTCGCGCCGGAGGCGGTGACCTTCTCGACCAGCTCGGGAAGCTTGTCGCGGACCTTGTCGGCGCCCATGCGGACGACGAAGGTCAGCCGGCCCGGGTCGCGGTCGGGGTCCAGCCGGTCGATGTACGTCAGCGCCTCGTCCACCGAGGTGGTGGGGCCGAGCTTGATACCGATCGGGTTGGCGATCTGCGAGCAGAACTCGATGTGCGCGTGGTCCAGCTGGCGGGTGCGCTCACCGATCCAGACCATGTGGCCGGAGGTGTCGTACAGCTTGCCGGTGCGCGAGTCGGTGCGGGTCAGCGCGCCCTCGTAGTCGAGCAGCAGCGCCTCGTGGGAGGCGTAGAACTCGACGGCCTTGAACTCGGCCGGGTCGGTGCCGCAGGCCTTCATGAAGTTCAGCGCGTTGTCGATCTCCCGCGCGAGCTGCTCGTAGCGCTGCCCGGAGGGGGAGGACTTGACGAAGTCCTGGTTCCAGGCGTGCACCTGGCGCAGGTCCGCGTAACCGCCGGTGGTGAAGGCGCGCACCAGGTTCAGCGTCGAGGCCGACGCGTGGTACATGCGCTTGAGCCGCTCGGGGTCCGGGATCCGGGCCTCTTCGGTGAAGGCGAAGCCGTTGACGGAGTCGCCGCGGTAGGTCGGCAGGGTGATGCCGTCGCGGGTCTCGGTGTCCTTGGAGCGCGGCTTGGAGTACTGGCCGGCGATGCGGCCGACCTTGACCACGGGCACGGAGGCCGCGTAGGTCAGGACGGCGCTCATCTGGAGCAGCGTCTTCAGCTTGGCGCGGATGTGCTCGGCGGACACGGCGTCGAAGGCCTCGGCGCAGTCGCCGCCCTGGAGCAGGAACGCCTCGCCCTTGGCGACGGCTCCCAGACGGGCGCGCAGCTGGTCGCACTCGCCCGCGAAGACGAGCGGAGGATACGATTCGAGGTCCGCGACGGCAGCGCGCAGAGCCTCGGCATCGGGGTACGAAGGCTGCTGCGCCGCGGGAAGGTCTCGCCAGGTCGCCTTGACGGCGGGGGCTTGGTGTTCAGCGTTCACGGTCACCCCATACACACTACGGCGTCACGCGTCCTGTCCGGCCCGATGCTCACGAAGTGAGACGGATGTCCGTCCCCGTTCCCCGGGGCGCCCGCTGGGCTAAAGTGCACCGCGTGTACGCGCACTCGAACCAGAACTGGTGGTGGACCGCTCCCGGCGGCCCACCTCTCGCGCGTACCTGAGACTCGATCGACGCGAAGGCCGCCCCGAGGGGCGGCCTTCCGCGTTTCACGGACGCGGGCCGCCCCTCCCACCGGAAGGACGTCCCGCCCATGCCCACGCCCCAGCCCGAGCCCGCCTCCCCGGCCACCGGCCGGCCCGCGCCCGCCGGCCCGCCCGCGCCCGCCCCCGCGCCCCCGGCGCTCGGCCGGCTACTCGACCCCTCCTGCCCGCCCTTCGCCCTGCTGCGCCGGCGGACCCCCGGCCGCGACCACGACACCGTCGAGCTCCTCATCGGGGAGGTCCACGAGGCCGAGCGCCTCGCCGACCTGCCCGTCCGCGAGCTGCCCGCCCTCGCGCTCGTCCCCTTCCGGCAGATCCGCGAGCGCGGCTTCGACGTGCGCGACGACGGCACGCCGCTGAGCGTGCTGGCCGCCGACGAGGCGTACGAGATCCCGCTCGACCGGGCCCTGGCCGAGCTGCCCTCCCACGACGTGCACGTCAGGGACGGCGGCTTCGACGTGCCGGACGCCGCCTACGCGGCGATCGTCGAGCAGGTGGTCCGCGAGGAGATCGGCCGCGGCGAGGGCGCGAACTTCGTCGTCCGGCGCACCTACGAGGGGCGGATCGACGGTTTCGGGCGGGCCGACGCCCTCGCGCTGTTCCGCCGGCTGCTGCTGGGCGAGCGCGGCGCCTACTGGACGTACGTGGTGCACACGGGCGAGCGGACGCTGGTCGGCGCCAGCCCCGAGGTGCACGTCCGGATGTCCGGCGGCACGGTCGTGATGAACCCGATCAGCGGGACCTACCGCTATCCGGCGACCGGCCCCGCGGTGGAGTCCCTGCTCGCCTTCCTCGGCGACCGCAAGGAGACCGAGGAGCTGTCGATGGTGGTCGACGAGGAACTCAAGATGATGTGCACGGTCGGCGACATGGGCGGGGTGGTCGTCGGGCCCCGCCTCAAGGAGATGGCCCACCTCGCGCACACCGAGTACGAGCTGCGCGGACGCTCCTCGCTGGACGTGCGGGAGGTGCTGCGGGAGACGATGTTCGCGGCGACCGTGACCGGCTCGCCGGTGCAGAACGCCTGCCGCGTCATCGAGCGGTACGAGAGCGGCGGGCGGGGCTACTACGCGGGCGCGCTGGCCCTGCTGGGCCGGGACGCGGCCGGGGCGCAGTCGCTGGACTCGCCCATCCTGATCCGCACCGCGGACATCGCGGCCGACGGCGCCCTGCGGGTGCCGGTCGGGGCGACGCTGGTGCGGCACTCCGACCCGGCGGCCGAGGTCGCGGAGACCCACGCGAAGGCGGCCGGTGTCCTGGCCGCGCTCGGCGTGCGGGCGGGCGCGCCCCGCCCCGCGTTCGAGGGGGCCCGGATGGCGGACGACCCCCGGGTGCGGGCGGCGCTGGAGTCCCGGCGGGCCGGCCTGGCGCCGTTCTGGCTGCGGATGCAGGAGCGGCCGGCCGCGGTCGCCGGCCACGCGCTCGTGGTGGACGCCGAGGACAGCTTCACCGCGATGCTGGCGCACGTCCTGAGGGCGGGGGGCCCGCGGGTGCCCGGCCTGGAGGTGACCGTGCGCCGCCACGACGATCAGGGGCTGCGCGCGGCCGCCCTGGCCTGGGAGGGCCCGGTGGTGCTGGGCCCGGGACCGGGGAACCCGGCGGAGGCGGCCGACCCCAGGATGCGGACGCTGCGCGGCCTGGCGGCGGAGCTGCTGGCGGGCCACCGGTACGGCCTCGTCGGGGTCTGCCTGGGCCACGAGCTGCTGGCGGCCGAGCTGGGCCTGCCCCTGGTCCGCAAGGCGGAGCCCGCGCAGGGCGCGCAGACCCGCGTCGACCTGTTCGGGACCGAGGAGGTGGTCGGCTTCTACAACACGTACGCCGCGTACTGCGACGGGGCCGCCGCCGAGCGGCTCGCCGCGGCCGGGGTGGAGGTCGCCCGGGACCCCGCCACGGGCGAGGTCCACGCCCTGCGCTCGGCGTCGGGGGGCTTCGCCGGGGTGCAGTTCCACCCGGAGTCGGTGCTCACCCTCCGGGGCGCCGAGCTGCTGCGCGAGCTGCTGGCGGGGGTGGCGGTCCGGGCGTAGGGCGCGGGCGGCGCGGGGGCCCGGTCCGGCCGGGCCCGGTCAGGGAGCGTCCGGGACCAGGGTGTTGTCGTTGTCACGATACGAGCCCTGGTCCGGACGTGCCCGCAGGCTCAGCCGAAGAAGACTCCGACCTCCCGGTACAGGGCCGGGTCCACCGTTTTCAGCTTCGCCGTGGCCTCCGCGATCGGCACCCGGACGATGTCCGTCCCCTGGAGGGCGACCATGGTGCCGAAGTCCCCGTCGCGCACGGCGTCGATGGCGTGCAGTCCGAAGCGGGTCGCCAGCCAGCGGTCGAACGCGCTGGGCGTCCCGCCCCGCTGGACGTGCCCGAGGACCGTCGTACGGGCCTCCTTGCCGGTGCGCGCCTCGATCTCCTTGGCCAGCCACTCGCCCACGCCCGAGAGCCGGACGTGGCCGAAGGAGTCCTTGGTGGCGTCCTTGAGGACCATGTCCCCGTCCTTGGGCATCGCGCCCTCGGCGACCACCACGATGGGCGCGTAGCTGGCCTTGAAGCGGGAGGTCACCCAGGCGCACACCTGGTCCACGTCGAAGCGCTGCTCCGGGATCAGGATGACGTTGGCGCCGCCCGCGAGGCCCGAGTGCAGGGCGATCCAGCCGGCGTGCCGGCCCATCACCTCGACGACCAGGACGCGCATGTGGGACTCGGCGGTGGTGTGCAGCCGGTCGATGGCCTCGGTCGCGATGCCGACGGCGGTGTCGAAGCCGAAGGTGTAGTCGGTCGCCGACAGGTCGTTGTCGATGGTCTTCGGCACACCGACGCAGGGGATGCCGTACTCCTCGTGCAGCCGTGCGGCGACGCCGAGGGTGTCCTCGCCGCCGATCGCGACGAGTGCGTCCACCTCGTACTTGGCGAGGTTGTCCTTGATGCCCCGCACCCCGTTGTCCGTCTTGAACGGATTGGTGCGCGAGGAGCCGAGGATGGTCCCGCCCCGGGGCAGGATGCCGCGCACGGCGGACGTGTCGAGCGGGACGGTGTCCCCCTCGACCGCGCCGCGCCAGCCGTCCTTGAATCCGATGAACCCGTAGCCGTACTCCTGCTCGCCCTTGCGGACCACGGCCCGGATCACCGCGTTGAGCCCGGGGCAGTCGCCGCCACCGGTCAGCACTCCGACCTTCATGTCAATCTCCCTTCGCCATGACGGTCACGCTAGTGGTGACCCAGGTCACAGCAAGGGGTCCCGTGTGGGCAATTCCGGTGGAATCGCGGGGCGTTGCGTACACCCGTTCACTCGGACGAGGCGAAAGTACGATCGACGGCGCGGCTACACGTCGTCCAGACCGCGTTCGATGGCGTACCGGACGAGTTCCACCCGGTTGTGCAGCTGGAGTTTGCCGAGGGTGTTCTGGACGTGGTTCTGCACCGTGCGGTGCGAGATGACCAGCCGCTCCGCGATCTGCTTGTACGAGAGCCCCTTGGCCACCAGCCGCAGCACCTCGGTCTCCCGGTCGGTCAGCTGCGGCGCCTTCGGCTCGTCGGAGGCGCTCGGCGCCGGGTCGCTCGCCAGACGGCGGTACTCACCGAGCACCAGACCGGCCAGCCCGGGGGTGAAGACCGGGTCGCCGGCCGCGGTGCGGCGGACGGCGTCGATCAGCTCCTGCGCGCCCGCCGACTTCAGCAGGTAGCCGGTGGCGCCGGACTTGACCGCCTCCAGGACGTCCGCGTGCTCACCGCTGGCCGAGAGCACCAGGACCCGCAGCGCGGGGTGGGCGCCGACCAGCTCCTTGCACACCTGCACCCCGGGCATGCCCGGGAGGTTGAGGTCCAGGACCAGGACGTGGGGGGTGACCGCGCGGGCCCGGCGGACGGCCTCGGGGCCGTCGCCCGCGGTGGCCACCACCGCGAACCCGGCGGCGGCCAGGTCGCGGGCGACCGCGTCCCGCCACATCGGATGGTCGTCGACGACCATCACCTTGATCTCGCTCAGTTCATCCGTGCGGTTCAACTCGGTCCGTTCGCTCATCGGTTGTCCGTCCTCCCCCTGGGTACTTTCAGTTCCACTTCGGTGCCCTGCCCGGGGACGGACACCAGCTCGGCGGTGCCGCCGAGATCGCGCAGCCGGCCGCGGATGGACAGGGCCACCCCCATCCGGCCCTCGCCCTCGGCCTGGTCGAGCCGGCCGGCCGGGATGCCCGGTCCGTCGTCCCGGACCGTGACGACCACCTCCTCGCCCCAGTCCTCGACCAGGATCCAGGCCCGGGCGCCCGTTCCGGCGTGCCGGCGCACGTTGTCCAGGGCGGCGCCGACCGCCGCGGCCAGCTCCCTCGCGGCGGGCACCGGCAGCGGCACCGGGGTGCCCGGCTCCGCGAAGCTCACCCTCGACCCGGCGTGCGGCGCGAGCAGCGTCCGCAGGTCCAGCTCGCCGTCGTCCGCCCCGGGTTCGTCCACCTCGTACGCGTCCACCAGCGCCCCCCGCGACTCGTCGCGGGAGACCCGGGACGGGTGCACCAGCCCGGAGGAGACGAGGGTGCGCAGCGCCACCTCCTGCTCACCGGCCATCCGCCCGAGCTCCTCGGCCTCGCCGCCCAGTTCGGTACCGCGGCGCTGGACCATGGCGAGGACCTGGAGGACCCCGTCGTGGATGTCCCGGGCGAGGCGCTCCCGCTCGCGGGTCGCGGCCTCGATCTCCAGGGCGCGGGCGAGGGTGGCCTCACTGGCGCGGGCGACCTCGACCACGTAGCCGATGGCCACGGAGGCGACCCAGACGAGCAGGACGTTGTGCAGGGTGTCCCGGGTGGGCTCGCCGCCGTGGACGGCGATGTTGGCGACGGCCACGAAGGTGGAGGCGAAGCAGGCCCAGCGCCAGCCGCCCTTGATGGCGAAGGCGAGGACCGCGCCCGCCGTCCAGATCGTCGGGAGGGTCGGGCCCCCGGCGGCGATCCGCTCGACGTGGTCGGCGAAGGGGGTGAGGAGGATCCCGACGACGGCCACCGTGAGGTCGGCGACGAGGAAGCGCCGGGTGCAGTTCGCCGCGTTCGCCACCTTGGGCTGGGTGGCCAGCGTCCAGACCGCGAGGACGGCGAGGTAGCCGGCCGCGAGCCAGGGGCGCTGGAAGTCCTTGTACGCGGAGGCGAAGAGCAGCACCGCGTAAGCCATGGTGAGCAGCCGGTAGGCCGTCAGGGCGCGCCAGAGCGGCTGCTCCACCGACATGCGTACGACGCGCTCGCGCTTCGCCATCTCCCCCACCCCCGGCGGGCGGTACCGCCCGCGCTACTCGGCGTTCTTCTCGGCCCTGTCGGCCCTGTCGCCCCTGGCTGCCTTCTCGGCCTTCTCGGCCTTCTCCGCGTCGGCGATCTGGCGCTTGGCCGCCGTCGCGTAGATGTCGACGTACTCCTGGCCGGAGAGCTTCATGATCTCGTACATGACCTCGTCGGTCACCGAGCGGAGGATGAAGCGGTCCCCGTCCATCCCGTGGTAGCGGCTGAAGTCCAGCGGCTTGCCGATCCGGATGCCCGGGCGCATCAGCTTGGGGACCACCTTGCCGGGCGGCTGGATCTTCTCCGTGTCGATCATCGCCACGGGGATCACCGGCGCTCCGGTGGCCAGGGCCACGCGCGCCAGGCCGCCGGGCTTGCCCCGGTAGAGCCGGCCGTCGGGCGAACGCGTCCCCTCGGGGTAGATGCCGAACAGCTCGCCGCGCTCGATGACGTCGATGCCGCTCTTGATCGCGGCCTCGCCCGCGCCCCGGGCACCGGAGCGGTCCACGGGGAGCTGGCCGACGCCCTTGAAGAAGGCGGCCGTCAGCTTGCCCTTGACGCCGGGGGAGGTGAAGTACTCCGCCTTCGCGATGAAGGTGACCTTCCGGTCCAGCACCGCCGGCAGGAAGAAGGAGTCCGAGAAGGACAGGTGGTTGCTCGCGAGGATCGCCGGCCCCTCCGCGGGAATGTTTTCGAGGCCCTCCACCCACGGCCTGAAGGCGAGCTTCAGGGAACCGCCGATGGAGAACTTCATTGCGCCGTAGATCAACTCGAAAGCCTTCCTGTGTCTGTCGAACAGACCTTAACCCGTGGCTCCCCCAGGAGCGGCCCGACGACCCTGGTCGCTACCACCCCCGTCGCGTACGGTGAAGTCACACAGAGCAACGCACCCACCCGGCGTACGTCATGATCAAGGAGACCCTGGTGCCCGTCCTCCCTGGAGCCGAGCCGTTCCGCCACGAGGGCGGAGAGGTCGGCGTCCTCCTCTGCCACGGCTTCACCGGTTCGCCGCAGTCCCTGCGCCCCTGGGCCGAGTACCTCGCCGGGCGCGGGCTGACCGTGTCGCTGCCGCTGCTGCCCGGCCACGGGACGCGCTGGCAGGACATGCAGCTCACGGGCTGGCAGGACTGGTACGCGGAGGTCGACCGCGCGTTGCGGGAGCTGCTGGACCGCTGCGAGCAGGTCTTCGTCTTCGGGCTGTCCATGGGCGGCGCGCTGACCCTGCGGCTGGCCGCGAAGCACGGCGACGCCATCCGCGGCATCGTCCTGGTCAATCCGGCCAACAAGCTGCACGACCCGATGGCCGCGGCCCTCCCGGTGGCCAAGCACTTCATCAGGTCCACGCCGGGTGTGGCCAACGACATCGCCAAGCCGGGCTCGGTGGAGGTCGGCTACGACCGGGTCCCGACCCGGGCCGCGCACTCGCTGCGGACGTTCCTGCGCATGGTGGACACGGATTTGCCGCAGGTCACGCAGCCCGTCCTGCTGCTGCACAGCCCGCAGGACCACGTCGTACCGCCCGCCGACTCCGCGCGGATCCTGGCGCGGGTCTCGTCGACGGACGTCACCGAGACCCTGCTGGAACAGAGCTACCACGTCGCGACGTTGGACCATGACGCGGAGCGGATCTTCGCGGACAGCTATGCGTTCGTCGGCCGACTGGCGGAGAGCGTGGGCAGGGAGGGGGCGCAGGCGGGTGGCTGAGCACGAGGAGCAGTCGGGCGGGGTTCCGCCGCTGGACGAGGAAGCGGCGTGGGCGGCGATCGTCGCCGGGTACGGGCAGGAGCCGCCGGACCCGCCGGGGTCGCGGCCGTTCCGGCCGATCGAGAACCTGCTGCTGCCGGAGGAGGACGTGAAGCCGCTGCCGCCGGAGCCGGCCGCTGAGCCGGAGCGGGCCGCTGAGCCGGAGCCGGCTGTTGAGCCGGAACCGGAGCGGGGTCCGGCCGCCGAGCCGCCCAGGGCGCTCGGCGGTTCGGTGGTGTTCGCCCCCGGGGTGGGGGCGGGGCCGCGTGACCATTCGCTGGCGGAGCCGGGGGACGACGACCTGACCGCGGCGGAGGAGGGGCACTTCGTTCCTCCGGAGCCGGAGCTGCCGCCGGCGGACACGACGGCCAAGTTCGCGTGGCTCGCCGTGGTGGGCGGGCCGGTGCTCCTGCTGCTGGCGGTGCTGTTGCGGTGGGAGATGACCTGGTGGCTGACGACGCTGGGCATCGGCGGCTTCCTGGGCGGCTTCGCGACGCTGGTCGCGCGCATGCAGCAGGACGACGACGAGGACGACGACCCCGGTCGGGGCGCCGTCGTCTGACCCCCGGGCCCGCGCCTCGCCTGCGGCCGGGCCACCACCACGCGGGGACCGGTTCGCGCAGGCCCCCGCGGGCTCCGCCCGGACCCGCGCCTCAAACGCCGGCGAGGCTGAACTTGCCCGCCCAGCCCGCCGGCACACCCAACCGGGACCCGCACGCACCCCCGAGGGAACCGCCCCGCGCAAGCCCCCGCGGGCTCCGCCCGGACCCGCGCCTCAAACGCCGGCGAGGCTGAACTTGCCCGCCTGGTCCCACACACCCAGCCCCGGCGCGCTGATCAAGCCCCGCCGGCGATTGAGGCGAACGTGTCCGGCCCCGCCCCGGCGGGCTGATCAAGCCCCGCCGGCGTTTGAGGCGGACCTCATCAGCCCTGGCGGCACACCAAGCCCCGCCGGCGATTGAGGCGAACGTGTCCGGCCCCGCCCCGGCGGGCTGATCAAGCCTCGCCGGCGATTGAGGCGGACCCCATCAGCCCCGGTGGCGATCGAGGCGGGCGGGGTCGGTCGCGCCAGCGGCCGGGGCGGCCGGGACGCGGAGGGCGGCCAGGACCGGGAGGTGGTCCGTGGCCGCGGCCAGGTCCGCCGGGGCCACTCCAGGCAGTCCCACCGGGACACCGCAGGCCAGCACCTCCACCCCCGCCGTGGCGAACACCGCGTCGATCCGGCGCTCCGGCGCCGCGACCGGAAACGTCGGCCCCCCGCCCCACGGCGCCACCGCCCCGCAGTCCTGGAGCGCACCCGCCAGCCGCCCGTAAGCCGGCCCGTCCGGCCCCTCGTTCATGTCGGCGGCGACGATCCCGTACGGGGCGCCCAGCCCGGCCAGCCGCTCCAGCAGCAGGCCCGCCTGGACCTCCCGCTCCGCCCGCTGGAGCGACAGGTGCGCGCAGACCAGCCCGATCCGCGCCGCCCCGATCCGGACCACCGCCGTGGCGAGACCCCGCTGGTGCAGGCCCGGGGTGCGCGGCAGCAGCACGTCCTCCGTCCGTTCCACGAAGGCCCGCAGCGAGCACAGCAGCAGCGGCCCGGAGGCGGTCGCGCCCCCGCCGAGCACCACCAGGTCGGTCTTCGCGGCCAGTCGCGCCGCATGTTTGCGCCATCGGAAGAACCTCGGGGCCTCCTGCGCGAAGACCAGGTCCGGCGCGCAGGCCCGGATGACCCGGGCCAGCGCCTCCTCGTCGTCGCGCATCGAGCGGATGTTGTAGCTGAGCACCCGGATCACCGCGGAACCGTCGGGCTCCGTCAGCGAATTCGGCAGCGAGGGCAGCTGGTCCATGCCCGCAAGATACGCAGCCGCCCGCCGCTCCCCCAGGGGG
>NZ_JBHXRU010000075.1:0-30872 GCF_042716255.1 Streptomyces sp. NPDC058662
GCTCCCCGTACGACGGCCGTACGGGGAGCCGGGCGCGGCGGTCGGACCGCGACCGTCCTGTCAGTCGTCCAGCGGATGGGCCCGGACCCCCTGCACGGGGTCCTGGCCGCCGCCCGAGGGGAGCATGCGCACCTCGTCCCGGTCGCTGATCTCCGCCCGGACGATGCCCGTGGGATCGGCGTACACGGGGTGGCCTCCCGGACCGCTCTGCTCCGTACGGGTGACGACCACGACGTCCTGGGCCGCCTCCGGGCGGTCGGGAAACACCAACTCGTAGCGCTCTGCGCGCATCTCGGCTCCCTTCGCCGTGTGCCGCTTCCGGGCCCGCCCCACAGAGCCATGATGCGGTCCCGCCGAGCGGACCGCCCACCGGGAGGACGGGCGGCGCCCGGGGCCGAACGCGTGAGCTCGAAGAGTGTCGTTCTGTCCCGTATTGCGCCGATCGGGGACAGGGCGCATCGTGAACGAGCGACATCCCTCCGCCTACCTCGCCGGACCTCGCAGGAAGGCCACCGCCTCCCGCGCCGAGGAGTCATCACCTCAGGCGTCGGCCCTGCTCCGAGCAGGCCGGGCGCGCCCGGGACCCCGCTCTGCCGAAGGGACCGCCGTGATCTTCACCGTGCTCCTCGTGCCCCCGTTCCTGCTGTGCGCCGTACTGGCGCTCGGCCGCTATGAGGAGCGGATCTTCGCCGACCCCGGCGAACCCGAACCGGCCCCCGTCCTCGGAACCTTGCACGCGCTGCCCGAAAGCGCCCCCGGCGACCTGCCCCCCGCGCCCCCGTATCCGGCGAACACCCCGCACGCCGCCTGACCTACGGCGGCGGGGGCCCGATGCGGGCTCCCGCCGCTCGTGCCCAGGTGGTGCCCGCCCCGCGCCGCCCCCCCCCGGAGTCGTCCGCCGACCCTCACAGGGCCCGGGTACGGGCGATGAGCAGGGCGACGTCGTCGTGGGTGTCAGGGCGCCGGAGGGCGCCCAGGAGGAGGTCGCAGGTCTCCTCGATCGGCCGGTGCGGTCCGGCCAGCAGGTCGCTCAGGGTGCGCAGGCGGGTGTCGATGTCCTGGTCGCGGGTCTCGACCAGCCCGTCGGTGTAGAGGACGAGCTCGTCGCCCGGCTCCAGGACGACGGTGGTGGTGGAGAAGGGGATCCCTCCCACGCCGAGGGGCACCGCGTTGGGCAGGTGCAGCAGCTCCGGGTGGCGCCCCGTGTGCAGGTGCACGGGCGGCAGGTGCCCGGCGCTGGAGAGCCGGCACAGCCGGGTGTGCGGGTCGTAGACCGCGAAGACGCAGGTGGCCATCGAATCCCCGAGGTCCGCGGCGACCTCGTCGAGGTGCGTGAGCGCCGCCGCCGGTTCCAGTCCCAGGCGCGCCAGGGTGCGGGCGGCGGTGCGCAACTGCCCCATGGTCGCCGCCGCGTTGATGCCGCTGCCCATCACGTCGCCGACGACCAGCGCGGTGCGCTCCGCGGCGAGCGGGATCACGTCGAACCAGTCCCCGCCGGTCTCGTCCGCCACCCCCGCCGGCTGGTAGCGGTAGGCGATGTCCAGCCCGGCCGCCGTGGGCGGGTGCTGGGGCAGCAGGTGCCGCTGCAGGGAGAGCGCGGTGTGCCGCTCCCGCTGGTACCAGCGGGCGTTGTCGATGGACACGGCGGCCCGGGCGGCGAGTTCCGAGGCGAGCAGGACGTCGTCCTCGCCGAACGGTTCGGGATTGCGGGCGCGTTTGAGGTCGAGGGCGCCGAGGACCTGTCCCCGGGCGATGAGCGGGACCGCGAGGTAGGAGTGGACACCGGCCTCGGCGAGCAGTCGCACCGCGCCCTCGTCACGGGCGATGCGGGGCAGGTCCTCGGGACGGACGTGGGACAGCAGGACGGGGCGTCCGGTGTCGGCGCAGCGGGTCACCAGGCGGCTGGGGCCGTAGAAGGCGACGTCGCCCACGGGGTCGGCGGCCTCCTCGGCGGGGCTGCGGTAGGCGCTCTTGAGGGCCAGGGCGCGGAAGCGCAGGGCGCCGCCATCGGCCGGCCCGTCCGGCCGGGGACCCGCCAGAATGGTGTCGAGGATGTCGACGGCCGCGATGTCGGCGACCTCGGGTACCGCCACGTCGGCGAGTTCCCGGGCGGTGATGTCGAGGTCGAGGGTGGTCCCGATGCGTACCGAGGCGTCCGCGATCAGGGACAGCCGGCGGCGGGCATGGGCGGCCGAGACGGCCGCCAGGTGCTGCTGGGTGACGTCCACCACGGAGGTGGCGACGCCGATCACGCGCGCGGACTGGTCCTCCAGCCGGTACACCGAGACCAGCCAGGCGTGGTCGCTGCCCGCGTCCTCGGAGATCCGCCCGGTGGTGAACCGGTCGAGCATCGGCACCCCGGTCGCCATCACCTCGCGCATCCGGGACTCGACGGACTCGGCGTCGAGGAACGGCAGCACCTCGCCGATCCTGCGCCCGAGGTGCTGGTCGGCGGGTACCCCGTTGATCCGCTCCAGCGCCGGGTTGACCAGCACGTAGCGCAGCTCGGTGTCGTGCACCGCCAGGCCGATGGGGGACTGGTCCACCAGGCGGAGGGAGAGGGCGAGGTCGCGTTCCACGCGGCGCAGCGTGGCCTGTTCGGTGGCGAGCCCGAGGGCGAAGAGGCGGCCGTTGTCGGCCTGGAGCCGCATATTGCGAAATTCCACCAGCACCGTTCCGCCGTTCCGGTGCCGGACCGCGAAGGCGCCCGCCCACGGGCCGTCGCCCGACATCACCCGCTCGAACAGGTCCAGCACCGTGCCCAGGTCCGGCTCGTCCACCAGCAGCCGGGCCGCGAAGCTGCCCAGGGCCTCCTCCGCCGTGTAGCCGAAGAGCGCCTCCGCCTGCGGGCTCCACAGCCGGATGCGGCCCTCCTCGTCCAGGACGACGGCCGCCACGCCCAGCACGTCCAGCAGGCCGCCCGCCGCCAGGGGGCCCGACCCCGGGACGATGCCCGCCAGGGCGGGCCGGGGCTGCTCGGAGGCCTCCCCAGCGGCTTGCTCAGCGGCCATCAGCGGCCTCCTCAGCCGAACGGAAAGCGCCCACCGGACGGGCCCGGCCGAAGTCCGGTCCCGGCCCCTCCCTCCATGCTGCGGCCCCCCACACCGGCCTGCGACCCGGTCCACCGCGACACGCGGACCGCGTCCACCCGGACGCGTGCCGCCGCCCGCACCGGTCCGCCCTCACCGAGCGGACCGCCGGCCTCCGTTCGACGCCGGGGGAGGGCCGCGGTGGGAACCCCCAACCACCCTTTCCCGTAAGCCAGTTGCGCGCAACGGCAGCGGGGTACGATCACCGCGTGGGGGAAGCGGTGACAGGTGGACGGAGCTCGGTGCCGCGCGCCTTCGGCTGCGCGGTGGCGGGCGTGCTCGTACTCCTCGGCTGTACGGGCGGCGGCGCGGCGCGGGACGCCGGCGCGCGCCCTGCCCCGTCCACGTCCGGGCAGGGCTCCCCGTCCGCGGCGCCCACCGCCCCCGCCGTCGACCTGATCCCCGAACTCGACGAGGCCAAGCAGCCCCGCAGCGCCGCCGAGGCCCGGGACCTGCTCAGCCGGATCATGATCGGCCCGGGCACCCTGGGCCCCGAGGTGGTCCCCGGCACCCCCGCCGAGAGCGACCCGGACCGCTGGCCCGTCCTGGACCGGGACTGCGTCTGGCAGAGCCAGGCCCCGCCCGCCGACGTCCTGGCCTCGCGTACCCGCTACTTTCAGATCCCCGCCCGGGACGGGCACCGCCGGGTGCGCATCAACGCCACGGTGACCGTCCACCACGACCGCCGGGAGTCCGGCTGGGAGACCGCCCGCGCCATGGAGGAGATCCTGCGCTGCCCGTCCCAGCGGCTGCGCGACGGCGAGGAGCTCAAGAACCTGCTGGGCGCCTCGGTGTACCAGGGCGAGCAGATGAACGGCTGGACCGAGGACGCCTTCAGCGAGTCGGGCCAGTACGTCAGCACGGAGGACGGCGGCCCGCACCGCTACCTGTGGCACCAGGCGCAGTTCGGTCCCGTCACCGTGGCCATCACCGGCAAGGGCGCCGAGGGCTTCACCGACGCCGCCCTCAACGCCCTCGTCGTCCAGGGCACCAGCCAGCTGCTGCAGAACGCCAAGCAGGCGCTCGCGAAGGAGGCGGGCTGATGGAACCGCTGCACCGCGCGGACCCCTCCCGGATCGCCGGCTACCGCCTCCTCGGCCGGCTCGGCGCCGGCGGCATGGGCGTCGTCTACCTCGGCCGCACCGACGACGGGGCGCTCGCCGCCGTCAAGGTGATCCGCGCGGAGTACGCCGACGAGGCCGACTTCCGGGCCCGCTTCCGCCGCGAGGCCGGCATCGCCGCCCAGGTGGACAGCCCCTGGGCGGTCCGTGTCACCGGAGCCGACCCGGACGCCTCCGCACCCTGGCTGGCCACCGCCTTCGTCCCCGGACCCTCCCTGGCCGAGGCCGTCGCCCGCCACGGCCCGCTGCCCCCGCGCGCGGTCCGGGTCCTCGGCAAAGCCATGGCCAAAGCCTTGGCGGTGATGCACGGCCAGGGCCTCGTGCACCGGGACGTGAAGCCCGGCAATGTACTGCTCGGCAGGGACCGGCCCCGCCTCATCGACTTCGGCATCGCGCGCGGGGGCGAGCACACCGCACTGACCTCGACCGACGCCGTCCTCGGCACACCCGGATTCCTCGCCCCCGAACAGGCGCGCGGAGGCACCGCCGAACCGGCCGGCGACATCTTCTCGCTGGGCTGCCTGCTCGCCTACGCGGCCACCGGCCGACTCCCCTTCGGCACGGGCGCCGCCGAGGCCGTCCTCTACCGGACCGTCCACGACGAGCCGGGCCTGGGCCCCGAAGTCCTCGCCGACCCCGAGCTCACCGCGCTCCTGCGCGGCTGCCTCGCCAAGCACCCCGACGAGCGGCCGACCGCACACGAGGTGGACCGCGCCCTGACCGAGGACACCCCGCCCGAGGGCACCGCCTGGCTGCCCGACGAGGTCGTCGCCACCATCGCCGAACGCGCCGCCGCGCTGCTCGCCCTGCCCGGCATCGACGAGACCGCCGCCGACCCGGAGGCCGGCGGCGCGCGCCCCGCGCCGTCACGCCGCCGGGTGCTCGCCCTCGGCTCCGGCGCCCTGCTCGCCGGCGGCGGACTGGCCTCCTGGCTGGCCCTCGCCGACGACACGCCGAAGTCCCCGGCCGGACCGCCGCCCCGCCAATGGACCATCGGCGTCCACGCCGACCTCTCGGGCCCCGGCCGGGCCGCGGGCCTGGCCCAGGAACGCGGCGTACGGCTGGCCGTCGACGCCTTCAACTCCCGCCCGGACAAGCCCTTCACCCTCACCGTCCAGAGCGCCGACGACGCGGGCCGGGCCGACCGCTCGGAGGCCGCCGCCGCCGGTCTGGCCGCCAACCGGGACGTCCTCGCGGTGATCGGCCCCACCGGCAACGACTCGGTCACCCCCTGCCTGGAGGTCTACGGCGAGGCGGCCCTGCCCCTGCTCACCGTCTCGGCCCTGGCCATCAGCTTCGCCGTGACCGACCGGCGCAGCTTCTTCCAGAGCTCCACCCCTTCGTTCGTGCAGGGATCGGCCCTCAACATCCAGCTGGGCGAGAAGCAGGGAATCCGGCGCGTGGGCGTCCTGTGCGACCGCGCCGGCGACCCGCAGGGCTGGCAGGCCGTCCTGCACCTGAGCCGCACCTTCGAGGTGTACGCGCCCGGGGGCACCCTCTACCCGCGGGTGGTCCCGCGGGGTACCGAGGACCTGGCCCCGGTGGTGGCCGACATGCTCGCCCAGGGCATCGAGGCCCTGTTCTACACCGGCACCCCGCGGGGAGCCGCCCAGGTGGCCGCCGCGCTGGCGGCCGCCGGGTTCCGAGGACCCCGCGCCGTCGACTACACCGTCGTCGGTCCCGAATTCCTCGCCGCGGCGGGACCGGCGGCCGAGGGATGGCAGTTCGTGGCGCCCTACACCGGTCCGGAGACCCCCGAGGTCGCCGAGGTGGCCCGGGCGCACCGGGCGGCGTACGGCTCGGCCCCCG
The DNA here is from genome assembly GCF_042716255.1 of Streptomyces sp. NPDC058662. Classification (NCBI taxonomy): domain Bacteria; kingdom Bacillati; phylum Actinomycetota; class Actinomycetes; order Kitasatosporales; family Streptomycetaceae; genus Streptomyces; species Streptomyces sp. NPDC058662. The sequence continues at coordinate 6,020 of NZ_JBHXRU010000075.1, forward strand.
ATGTCTGGACGGCGGAGGCGTACGACGCGGCAGGGCTGGTCATCGACCGCCTCGTCACCGCCGCCCGCGACGCCGGCCGCCCGGCCCGCGCCGCACTGCTGTCGGCCCTGTCCCGGGGCACCTACCAGGGCCTGACCAAGAAGTACGCCTTCGACCAGGAGCGCCAGGTGCAGGGCATCACCTTCCACCTCCACCGGGTGGAGGGCGGCCGGATCCGCTACGTGGGCCGGGCCACCCCGCTCGCGGAGGAGTAGCGGCGCATGCGCCCTCTCGTGGCCGCCGACCCGTCCGCGATCGGCGGCAACCGGCTGCTAGGCCGCCTGGGATCGGGCGGCATGGGCACCGTCTACCTCGCCCGCTCCCCGGCCGGCGTCCTCGTCGCGGTCAAGGTGATCCGCGCCGACCACGCCGCGGACCCGGCCTTCCGGGCCCGTTTCCGCCGCGAGGCGCAGGCCGCCGGACGGCTGACGGGACGCTGGGTGGTGCCGGTGGTCGCCGCCGACCCGGAGGCGCACGAGCCCTGGCTGGCGACCCCCTTCGTCCCCGGACCCACTCTGGCCGAGGCCGTGGGCGGCTACGGCCCGCTGCCCGTGGCGACCGTACGCACGCTGGGCGCGCGGCTCGCCGAAGCGCTCACCCAGGTGCACTCCGCCGGCCTGGTCCACCGCGACGTCAAGCCGGGCAACGTCCTGCTCGCCCCGGACGGACCCCGGCTGATCGACTTCGGGATCGCCCGCGCGGCCGGGGCGACCACCCTCACGGCGGCGGACGCGATCGTCGGCACTCCGGGATACCTCGCACCGGAACTGGCCCGCGCGGACGGCCCCGCCGCCGGCCCGGAGAGCGACGTGTTCTCCCTCGGTTGCGTCCTCGCCTACGCGGCCACCGGGCGCGGCCCCTTCGGCGCCGGCCACGCGGCCGCCGTGGTCTTCCGCACCGTGCACGACGAGCCGGCGCTCGACGGGCTTCCCGACCCCCTGCGGGAGGCCGTGTCGGCCTGCCTGGCCAAGGACCCCGCCGCGCGGCCGACACCCGCCGAACTGGGGACACTGCTGCGTCCCGCCCCGGCCCCCGCCCCGGTACCGGCCGGGCACGTCACCCCCGCACCGCCGGAGGACACCGACTGGCTTCCCGCGCCGCTGCCCCGGCTCATCGCCGAGCTCTCCACCCGCGCCCTGGACCTGCCGGCCCCCGAACCCACCGACGTCGACGCCCCCCGCCCCGGGCCCCGCCCCACCCGCAGGCGGCTGCTCCTGGCCGGAGCGGCCGCCGTCGCGGCAGGGGCGCCCGTCGCCTGGTCCGCCACCCGCGCGCGACGCCGCGGCGAAGCCGCGCCCCCGGGGGACGACAGCCTCCCGACCCTGACCCTCGCCCTGATCGCCGACCTGACCGGGCCGGGGCGGGACACCGGACGGGCCCACGAGAGGGGCATGAGGCTGGCCGTGGACCGGCACAACGCCACCGCCGAACCGGTCTTCCGCCTCGCATTGCGCGCGGCGGACGACGGCGGCGACCTGGCGCGCGCCACCCGGGTCGCCGCGGAGCTCGCCGCCGACCCGGCCGTCGTCGCCCTCACCGGTCCCACCTGGGACGAGGCCGTCCCGGCTGTGGCCGCCGCCTGCCAGGCCGCGGACCTGACCCTGCTGCTGGTGTCGGCGAGCACCCCCGAGTCACCGCAGGCACACGGGCGGACCGTGTGCGCCACCCGCCCCACCGACGACGGCCTCGGCCTCCCGGTACGCCACTACCTCACGCAGGTGCGGCCCACGTCCGCGACGGCCGTCGTCGAGGACGACCCCGCCGGCCGGACCGGCTGGCGGATCACCCGCCTGCTCCAGCAGGTGCCCCCGGGAGGGGGCCCCGTGACCGTCCACCGGATGCCCGACGGCGCCGGCGCCGACTTCGCCGCCGTCGCGCGCGCCGTCGTCGAGGCGGGGGCGCAGGCCGTCGTCCACGCCGGCACCTCGCCCGAACGTGCGGGCCGGCTGGCCCGCGCCCTGGCCGACGCGGGCTTTCGGGGCGCGCGCATCGGCCTCCAGCACGCGATGGGGCCCGCGTTCCTCGCGGAGGCCGGACCGGCCGCCGAGGGCTGGGTGTTCGCCGCCCTCTTCACCGACCCCCTGGCCGTGCCGGCCGCCACCGGCTTCGTCGCCGCGCACCGATCCGCCCACCGGGAGCCGCCCGCCCGCTGGGCCACCGAGGCGTACGACGCCGTGGGGCTGGTCATCGCGGCCCTGACCGCCCTCGGGGAGGACGGCCGGGACCGAGCGGGCCTGAGCCGGCGCATCTTCCGCGTGGCGCACCAGGGCCTGTCCAAGGCGCTGACCTTCGACGCCTACACCCGCTCCCTGACCGGGGTCCGCCACGCGCACCTCTACCGGGCCGAAGCCGGCGCGTACCGGTACCTGGGCCCCTACGCGGACGTGCGCCCCGGGGCGTGACCCGTCCGGCTCGCGCCCCGGGGCGTGACCCCGTCAACTCCGTCGTGCCGGGTGCTCCGCCCCGCAGACCCGCTCGGGGCGGATGCGGATCGTGACAACCATTACATTCACCCCTAATGATCATGATCAGCAGGGATCATGATTCTTCGGAATTGTCGTATACCGGCTGCTTTGGCGGCCCGGGTCGGCCGGTCCACCGGCGGGCGCCACAGGGAGAGACATGGGACGCGCGGGCAGCTGGACGGGTAACTGGCGGATCGCCCTGCCGGTGGCGGGCGGAGCCCTGGTGCTCGGGCTGGGCGGCCTCTACGTCACCGGGCTCGTGGCCGGCGGGGACATCGACTCCGGCACCCGGGTCCGGGGCGTGGACATAGGCGGCCTGACCCGCGCGGAGGCCCTCCGGACGCTGAACCGGGAGCTCGGCCCCGCCGCGACGGCGCCGCTCGCCCTGCGGATCGGCGACCACGTGGAGAAGGCCGCCCCCGCCGCGCTGGGACTGTCCTTCGACACCGCCGCGACCGTGGACCGCGCGGTGCACGCCGGATACGGTCCCGTCGCCGTCATCAGCAGGCTCTTCACCTCGGGCGAACAGGACGTCGAACCCGTGGTCCGCGTCGACGCGAAGACCGCCCGGGCCGAGGTCGAGCGCATCGGCGCGCGCACGGCGCAGCCCGCGCGCGACGGGGCCGTCGCCTTCGACGACGGCGCGGCGAAGGCCGTCACCCCGAAGCCCGGCGTCTCCCTCGCCGAGGACCGGGCCCTGGACACCCTCCGCGCGGCCTACCTGCGGGCGGACGCCACCCCCGGACCCGTCGTGATGCCGGTCGACCGCACGGCGCCGCGGGTGGGAGCCGACGAGACCGGACGCGCCATGCGCCAGTTCGGGCGGCCCGCGATGTCGGGCCCCGTCACGCTCACCATGGCCGGCGACAGGCTGTCCATACCGCCGGCCGTCCTCGGCGCGCACCTCACGATGAACCCCGACGACCGCGGCCGGCTCGTGCCGGCCCTCGACTCCAAGGGGCTGCTCGCCGACCCCGCCGTCGCCCGCCCCGTCGCGGCGATCACCGAGGAGCCGCGCGAGGCAGCGTTCGAGCTCGACGCCCAGGGCCGGGTGGTGCCCGGCGAGTCCAGCCGTACGGGGCGCAAGGTCACCGAGGCGGCACTGGGCCGGGCCGTGCTGCCGCTGCTGACCCGCTCCGGGACGGCCCGCACCGGCGAGGTCGCCACCGCGGCCGTCGAGCCGGAGCTGACGAGCGCCGAGGCCCACCGGCTCGGCATCAAGGAGAAGGTCTCCTCCTTCACCGTCGAGTTCCCGGCCGCCCCGTACCGCAGCACCAACATCGGCCGCGCCGTGGAGCTCATCAACGGCTCCCTGGTCCTCCCGGGCCAGGAGTGGAGCTTCAACCGGACCGTCGGTGAGCGCACCCCGGAGAACGGTTTCGTCGACGGCATCATGATCAACGACGGCCAGTACGTGAAATCGCCCGGCGGAGGCGTCTCCGCCGTCGCCACCACCATGTTCAACGCGGCGTTCTTCGCCGGCGTCAAGCCCGTCGAGTACGGCGCCCACTCCTTCTACATCGAGCGCTACCCCGAGGGCCGCGAAGCCACCGTCGCCTGGGGCTCCCTCGACCTGCGCTGGCTCAACGACTCAGGGCACGCCCTCTACGTACGGGCCGAGTCCACCGACACCTCGCTGACCATCACCCTCCTCGGTACGAAGAAGTACGACGAGGTCCGGGCCACCAAGGGACCGCGCACCAACATCACGCCCCCCGGCAAGCGGACGGCCGCCGGACCCGCCTGCGAGGTCCAGACCCCGCTCGAAGGATTCGACGTGACGGTGGGCCGCGTCTTCGTCCAGGACGGCCGGGAAGTACGCAACGAGGAGTTCAAGACCCACTACACGCCGCGCGACGAGGTCACCTGCGAGCCCGAGGCCACGGCGACCCCGCAGCCGTCGGGGACCCCGCAGACCCCGCGCCCGGCCCCCTCGGACGCACCCGCCGACGCGTACGCCGGGTGATTCTCCCGGTGCGCCGTGTTCCCGACGGGAGCCACGGACGCCCGGAAGTGCTACAACTGGGGGCGTGACCCTTCCTTGCCACCCGTGCCGGGCACGTCGGTGCGGTCACCCCTGAGCAACAGATTCAGAAGCGTCGCCGGACAGGTCTTCGTCCTCCAGGTGGCGATCGTGGTGTTGCTCGCCGCGGCCTCCCTGCTGGCCCTCGTCCTGCAGTCACGGCACGACATCGACCGCGAGGCACGCAACCGGTCGGTGGCCGTCGCCGAGACCTTCGCCCACTCCCTGGGGCTGGAGGAGGCGCTGGCGGCGCCCGACCCCTCCGCGGTCCTCCAACCCCTCACCGAGCGGACCCGCGAGGACGCCGGGGTGGACTTCATCGTCGTGATGGACACCGACGGCATCCGCTACACCCACCCCCAGCCCGACCGCATCGGCGAACGCTTCGTCGGGACCATCGAGCCCTCGCTCGCCGGAGAGGTCCACACCGAGAGCGTGGACGGCCCCCTCGGCAAGGAGATCCAGGCCGTGGTGCCGGTCACCTCGGCCGACGGCGAGGTCATCGCGCTGGTGTCGGCGGGCCTCACCGTCGAGAACGTGACCGGCGTCGTCGACCGCCAGCTCCCCGTCATCATCCTCGCCATCGCCACCGGCCTGGCCCTGGCCACCGCCGGGACCGCGCTGATCAGCCGGCGGCTGCGGCGCCAGACCCACGGCCTGGGCACGCAGGAGATGACCCGGATGTACGAGCACCACGACGCGGTGCTCCACGCCGTCCGCGAAGGAGTGCTGATCACCGACGGTGACGGGCGGCTGCTGCTGGCGAACGACGAGGCCAAACGCCTCCTCGGCCTCCCCGAGGACGCCGAGGGACGCCACATCGACGACGTCCCCTGCCTGGACCGGCGGATGGCGGACCTCCTGCTGTCCGGCCGGGAGGCCACCGACGAGGTACTGGAGGCGGGAGACCGCCTGCTCGTCGTCAACCAGCGGCCCACCCACCCCCGGGGCCGCCCCGAAGGCAGCGCGATCACCATCCGTGACTCCACCGAGATGCAGATCCTCACGAGCCGGGCGGAGACGGCCCGCAGGCGCCTCAAGCTGCTGTACGACGCGGGCGGCGAGGTCGGCACCAGCCTCGACGTGGTGCGCACGGCCGAGGAGCTGGCCGCCGTCGCCGTCCCCCGCTTCGCGGACTACGTCACCGTCGACCTCGCCGAACAGGTGCTCGACGGCGACGAGCCGGGCCCGGGAGCCGACATGCGGCGCACCGCCGTCAGCGGCATCACCTCCGACCACCCCCTCTACCCGCGGGGCCGGCTGATCGACTTCCTGCCGTCCACCCCGCAGGCGCGGGGCTACGGCACCGGCCGGGCGGAACTGGTGCCCCACCTGTCCGAGGCCCCCGGCTGGCACGCCCAGGACCCGCCGCGCGCCCAGGCCATCGTCGACTACGGAATCCACTCGCTCATCGCGGCCCCCCTCACGGCCCGGGGCGTCGTCCTCGGAGTGGTCAACTTCTGGCGGTCGCAGAAACCCGAGCCCTTCGACGAGGACGAGCTGTCCCTGGCCGAGGAACTCGTCGCCCGCGCGGCGGTCAGCATGGACAACGCCCGCCGCTACACCCGCGAGCACGCCCTCGCCGTGACCCTCCAGCGCAGCCTGTTGCCGCGCGCACTGCCCGAGCAGAGCGCCGTGGACGTGGCCCACTTCTACCTGCCCGCCCAGTCCGGTGTGGGCGGCGACTGGTTCGACGTCATCCCGCTGCCGGGCAGCCGCGTCGCCCTGGTCGTGGGCGACGTCGTCGGGCACGGCCTGCACGCCGCGGCCACCATGGGACGGCTGCGTACGGCCGTCCACAACTTCTCCTCCCTCGACCTGCCGCCCGACGAGATCCTGGCCCGGCTGGACGACCTCGTGCAGCGCATCGACCACGACCAGGACGGGGGCGGCGACGAGGCGAACGGGGGAGTCCTCGGGGCGACCTGCCTCTACGCCGTCTACGACCCCGTCTCCCGCCGCTGCGCCGTGGCCCGGGCGGGGCACCTGCCGCCCCTGGTGGTCGCCCCCGACGGCACCACGGAGATCCTGGAACTGCCCGCCGGGCCCCCGCTGGGGCTGGGCGGCATGCCGTTCGAGACCGCGGAGCTGTACCTGGAGGAGGGCAGCCAGCTCGTCCTGTACACGGACGGCCTCGTCGAGGAGCGGAGCCGGGACATCGGCGAGGGGCTGGAGCTCCTGCGCGGGGCCCTGTCGCGGCCCGGCCGGGACCCCCGCGAGAGCCTCGACGCCGTGCTCGACATCCTGCTCCCGGCCAAGCCCACCGACGACGTCGCCCTGCTCATCGCGCGTACGAGGGTCCTCGGCGCGGAGCGGGTCGCGCAGTGGGACGTGCCGTTCGAGCCGAGTGCGGTCGGCGTGGTGCGCAACGCCGCCTCCAAGCAGCTCGACGCGTGGGAGCTGCCGGATCTCGCCTTCGCCACGGAACTCATCCTCAGCGAGCTGGTCACCAACGCGCTGCGGCACGGCAGCGCTCCGGTCCGGGTCCGACTGCTGTACGACCACACGCTGACCTGCGAGGTGTGGGACGCCAGCAGTACCGCCCCGCACCTGCGCTACGCCGCCACCACGGACGAGGGCGGACGCGGGCTGTTCCTGGTGGCCCAGGTCAGCGAGCGCTGGGGCACCCGGTACACACCCGAGGCCAAGGTCATCTGGGCCGAGCAGTCGCCCCACGGCCCCTCGGAGGCCGCGGCCCCCGACCTCACGGACTTCCTGGACGTGGACCCCCTCTGACGCGCCTTCGCAGGCGCGGCGAGGCCGCGGGGTCAGGCCGTCAGCCGCCGAGCCGCTCCCGGAATTCCCCGACTCCGGTGAGGAACCACGTCTGGCGGCCCCGGTTGCACTCGCGGACGAAGTCCCGTAGCGCCTGGCTGGCGTCCGTGTGGCAGGAGATGTCGCCGACCACCGCCAGGCCCATGCGGAAGTTGACGAACTTCTGCAGGATGTCCCCGGCGACCCGTGTGCTCAGCTGGAAGAACGCCTCGTCGAACCGCTCGGCGGGAATGACGATCCACTGGGCGCCCTGGTAGGAGGCGTTGCCGACAAGGTCCAGGACGTCGCGCTCCCCGCTGATCCGGTCGCCCTCGGCGGGGCACACCAGCACGGGTACGTCATGAATCGTCTGCAAGGTCGCCATGGACGTGGAGGCTAGTGCAGGGGGCGCGCGGGGGCCACGCCATATCCCGCGCCGCCCCGCCCAGGACGTCCTCGTCCGGGATTCAGCGGGATCGCGCGGGGCCGCAGCGCGGTGTGGGGTCGTCCAGGGGACGGAAGCAGGCCGTGATGGTCTTGCCGCCGTGGAAGGCGTGGGCGTCCCAGGCGTCGGCGAGCGCGTCGATGATGGCCATACCCCGTCCGGAGGTCGCCCCCGAGGAGGCCTCGCGCGGAGCGGGAAGGCAGGGGTCGCTGTCGGCGACGCTGACGTGCAGGCACCGGCCGTCCCACGTCAGCACCAGCTGGGCGCTGCTCCGTGCGTGCAGGTGCGCGTTCGTGACCAGTTCGGACACCGTCAGCAGGATGGAGTGGACGGTGTCCGGGGCGTCCGCGCTCCACTTCAACGAATCGAGGTGCTCCAGGGTCCAGCGCCGGGCCTCGCGGACTCCCCGGCTGACCGGGAACGACTTGGCCCATCCCATCGCGCGGAGCGACAACGCACCCACCTACCTTCCCTCTCGTCCGTGCGGGCTCCGTCTCAGACGCGGCCGGCGCGGTGCCGGGCATGGTGGCCGTGCCGCCGGTTGACGAGCAGCAGGGCCAGCAGTATCGGCGCGATCAGCAGAACCATGGTTGCCATGGGGTACTCCTCTCCTCGCGGACCGTGACTTCCCCGCGTGTGACCGCCAGACCGCCGCCGAAACCCCCGTACGGGCTTTCGCCCCTTCACTCCCGTCCCTTCCCCAGCCGGCGGACGACCTCCTCGGACAGCCGCCGCTGCAGTTCGGCCAGTTGTTCGGGGGTGTAGCCGGCGAGGTCGCCGACCTCCCCCGGATTCGGCGGGGTCTCCTCCTTCGGCTTCTGCTTCTCCCGCTCCCGGCGGGCGAGTTCCTGCTCCTCGGGCGAACCGGGTACCGCGTACGCGCACCGGACGAGCGCTCCGTCGGCGGTCTTCAGACAGGTGGCCTCGCGTCCGGCGACCTGGCCCCGGCCCTCCACCCGGTAGCGGATGTTCTGCTCGCTGCCGAGCGTGGCCGTCCAGGTGCTGCCACCGGTGGGCACGACCTCGAACACCCGGTCCTCGTTGTAGCAGCACACGTCCCGGTACTCGGCCTTGATGAGTTCGACCAGGGCCTCCGGCGAGGACCAGGTCGGACTGAGCCGGTGGACGGTCATCGGAGCGAGCCCGCCGCCCTGGTGACGGGTCGGCACGGTCGACACGGCGACGACGGAGCTGGCCTCCCCCTGCGGGGTGAGCGGGGTGACGTACGCGCTTCCCCCGGCGGCGGCGCGGTACCGCAGGGCGAACTCCGACTCGTTGCCCTTGTTGGCACCGTCCTCGGAGGCGTCCCAGCCGCTGCGTTCGAAGAACCAGTCGGTGAAGCTGCCGACCGCGGCGGTCGCCTCCCGCTGGCGTGACGCGAGGCTCAGCGGATACGACGGTCCGGGCACCGCCGTGGTGTCGGCGGTGATCGTGAGCCTTCCGGTCCGTCCGTCGTAGAGCGCCACTCCGGCGGGCCGCTCGGTCACCACCAGGAAGCCGGTCTGGCGCTTGAGCGGCACGACCACGACCGGGGTGTCGCCCGAGCAGGTCACGTAGGCGTCGGACGCCTCGAAGCGGACCCAGCGCCGCTGCGCCGAGATCTTCCGGCCGAGGTTGTGGTGGAACCACCCGCCGATGCGGGCGTCCGCCGTCTCCACGTCGAACGAGCAGCGGGTCTGGTCGCGGCCGTTGCCGCCCAGCGGAATGTCCTGCACGAGGCCGACCTCGTACCCCGACAGCCAGCCGCGCCGCTCGACCAGCGTGGAGAACCGGTCCGCGTCGGGCAGGTAGGTGACGTCGAAGATCTCACCGGTGACATCACCGAGATGCGGGGCGGCCTGAGCCCTGCCGACCAGGTAGGGGGAGCGCGCGGCCAACTCGGGCAGCGGCTCGGACACGATCCGCACGTCGTCCATGTACGCCCGGTCCTGGAGGTACGCCCCGTACACCAGCCACCCGGCCGCGACCCCCAGCCCCAGCACCGCGGCCACGCACCCCGGTGCGGCCGCCCCGCCCCCGGCGGCCGCCCCGCCCCCGCGCAGCCGCCGCACCGCAAGCCACGGCAGGACGACGACGCCGGCGGCGGCCAGCGGCGCGGCCAGCCAGGAGAACAGCTTCCGCAGCTCCCAGGCCGCGACCGTGGTGGCGTACGACGCGTACCAGAGCGCCGCGGCCGCCAGGAGAACGGGTATCGCGATGCGCAGTGCCCGACCTGTCAGTGCCCGACCCATCAGTGCCCCCCGAGTGTCAGTTGGCACGATTGTCCACGCCGGGCCGGGGTGTGTCAGCAGGCCGGCGGGCCCGGCGGGACGGGCTCGGGGCTCAGACGACGCCCTCGGCGATCTCCGCCTGCTCGCGGGCGTTGCCGTACGCCGACGGGGTCCCGTACGAGCGCCGCGCGACGTACCACCACACGCTGGACAGGACCAGGACCGCCGCCAGGGCGATCACCGCGTAGTTCATCGAGTCGACGGTGACGGGGGACTTCTGCGGCAGGCAGAACAGGACGGTGACGACGGCGACCCAGACGACCGCGATCCAGCCGATCGGCTTGCTCCAGCGGCCCAGGCTCCACGGGCCGGGCTCGAAGCGGTTGCCGGCGCGCAGCCGCAGGTAGATCGGGATGGCGTAGGCCGGTGTGATGCCGATGACGTTGATGGCGGTCACGGCCCCGTACGCGGTGGCGGAGTAGAGCGAGGGCAGCGCGAGCACGGCCGCGACGGCGACGGCGAGCCATACGGCGGGGACGGGTGTCTGGGTACGGCCGCTGACCTTGCGCCACAGGGCGGAGCCGGGGAGGGCGTTGTCGCGGCTGAACGCGAAGACCATCCGGCTCGCGGCGGCGACCTCGGCGTTGCCGCAGAAGAGCTGCGCGACGATCACGACGAGTAGCAGGGCGGTGGCGCCGCCGGATCCCAGGGCGTCGAGGAAGATCTGGGCGGGCGGGACGCCGGTGGCGCTGTTCTGGACGGCCGCGTAGTCCTGGATGGCGAAGGTGAGGCCCGCGAGGAGGGCGAATCCGGCGATCCAGGAGACCCAGATGGCGCGGACGATGCCCTTGGCGGCGGAGACGGACGCGTTCGAGGTCTCCTCCGACAGGTGTGCGGAGGCGTCGTACCCGGAGAAGGTGTACTGGGCGAGCAGGAGGCCGACCGCCGCCACGTAGAACGGGTTGGCCCAGCCGGTGTCGTTGACGAACTCGGTGAACACGAAGGACGGCGACTGGTGGCGGTCGGGGACGAACGCCAGGGCGCCGACGATGACCGCGACTCCGGTGAGGTGCCACCAGACGCTGATCGAGTTCAGCACACTGACCAGGCGGACGCCGAAGAGGTTGAGCACGGCGTGCAGCAGCAGGATGCACAGGAAGATCAGGAAGGTCGAGCCCGGGGTGGGTACGAAGCCGAACTGGAGGTTGAGGAAGGCCCCGGTGAACAGGGCGGCGCCGTAGTCGATGCCGGCGATGGCGCCGAGCAGGCCGAGCAGGTTCAGCCAGCCCGTGTACCAGCCCCAGCGCCGGCCGCCGAGGCGGTCGGCCATGTAGTACAGCGCCCCCGAGGTGGGGTAGGCGCTGGTCACCTCGGCCAGGGCCAGGCCCACGCAGAGGACGAAGAGGCCGACGCCGACCCAGCCCCACAGCATGACGGCCGGTCCGCCGGTACCGAGGCCGAAGCCGTAGAGGGTCATGCAGCCGGAGAGGACGGATATCACCGAGAAGCTGATCGCGAAGTTGCCGAATCCGCCCATCCGGCGGGCGAGGACCGGCTGGTAGCCGAGTTCCCTCAGCCGTTCCTCCTCGTCCTGGCGGGGTGGGGACTTGCGGTCCTGGCGAGCGGCCCACGCGGTGCGGGACATGGCGGTACCTCCGGGGGTGAGGGAGTACGGGACGGGGGTGGAGCGCGGGAGTGGCGGAACGTGCGAGAGGCGGGCGCCGCCGTAAGGGCGTCGCCCCGAGCGTGCGGCCCGGGGAGGCGGGACCTCAGTCCCGGTCGGCCAGGCTGCGGGTTCTGGCGCGCAGGAACACCTCCTCGGCCAGTGCGGGGTCCGACGGATCGGGGGTCCGGTAGGCCCAGGGCAGGGTGGTCCAGTAGCGGCCGATCGCGTCGAAGACCCGGGCCGCCTCCTCGAACTGGAGGCCTCCCCACAGGGCATGGGCGAGGTGGCCGAGGTCGAGCGGGGAGGCATGCCGCGGGGAGGCGTGCCGGAACCAGGCGTCGAGGGCGTGGGCGGCCTCGCGGATGGCGTCCTCGGCGACCCAGTGCAGGTCCAGGGCCCGCTCCTGGCCGCGCTCGCGGCGGTAGCGCTCCACCCGCACGTACAGCGGCAGGACGTGCACGGCGGAGCCGGGCGGCGCCGAACGGGCGCCCCACTGAGCGAAGTTGGCGGCCTCGGAGAGCGGACCGGGCGTACGGGCGTACAGGAACTGGAGCATCCGGTGGTACGCCTCGCGGTTGTACGGGTCCCGCTGGTCGGCCTCCGCGAGGATGCCCCAGGGCCCGGGGGGAAGCGTCGGCGCCGGCGCCGGGAGGCGGTGCTCGGCCATCAGGCCGCCCTCGTCGAGGAGGGCCAGGGCGAGCAGGCAGATCCACGGCACGGGATCGCCGGGACTGGCGCCGGCGGTGGACCGGCAGGCCTCCCAGGCCTGCTGCCACAGCTCACGGGTGCGGGGGTGGCCGGCGCGGTGGGCGCGGACGGCGCGTTCGACGCTGACGCGGGTGTGCATCACGGCCGCGGGGAGGCTGTGCGGGTCCTCGGTCCGCCAGGCGTCGACCACATCGGATCCGGCGGCGACCGCGGCCAGGACCTGCGTCCGCTGGGTCCACAGGCCCCAGTCGCCCGTGCGCCCGAGTAACTGCGCCATCGACAGCCAGCGGCCGGTGCGCAGATCCTGCACCGCGACACGCAGCTCGTGGTCGTGACCGGCGGGGTGGTAGACGGGCCGGAAATCGCCGCCGGCCATCACCCCGTCCCGGTCGACGGGCGGCCGCGACGGGCGCCTCCTGCGGTGGTCGTGGTCATCGGTCCTCGGATCGCGTGAAGGGGGAGGCGGGTCCTGCGGACGCTCGCCCGCCGCCCCCGCAGTGGTGCCGTTGACCCCCGGTCGGCGTCCTTCCCGTTGATCGGCGATCACTATAGGGCGACGAAAAGCATCCGCATCCACATTCCTGTTCGAACGCAAGTATCAAGCCACGCGCGGCACATGAGACGGCGTCAGTGCACCCGTCGACGACCGGGACGGACCTTGACGGGCGACTTCCGCTGGTGAAGGCTTCCGACCGACGATCAAGCGGTGTCGGTACCAGGGAAGGAGCGGTGATGACGGGTCCCGTGCTCGCGGTGGACCAGGGCACGTCGGGCACCAAGGCGCTCGTCGTCTGCCCCTCCCGCGGGGTCATCGGCTCCGCTTCCGCGCCCGTACGGCCCGTGTACCTGCCGGGCGGGCGGGTCGAGGTGGACCCCCGCGAGCTGCTGGACTCGGTCGTGGCCGCCGGGCGCGCCGCCCTCGCGGCGGCCGGCGAGCCGGTCGTGGCGGTGGGGCTGGCCAACCAGGGCGAAACCGTCCTGGCCTGGGATCCGGCCACGGGCGAGCCCCTCACCGACGCGATCGTCTGGCAGGACCGCCGCGCGGCCCAGCTCTGCACGGAACTGGCCCCGCACGCACCGTCGTTGCGGGAGACGACCGGCCTGCCCCTTGACCCGTATTTCGCCGCGCCCAAGATGGCCTGGATACGCCGCCACCTGACCCGCCGCGGCGTCGTGACGACCAGCGACGCATGGCTCGTGCACCGCCTCACCGGTGCGTTCGTCACCGACGCGGCGACCGCCGGCCGCACCCAGCTCCTCGATCTCGACACCGTCGCGTGGTCACAGGCGGCGCTCGACGCCTTCGGCCTGGCGGGCGAGCGCCTCCCGGAGGTCGTCGACTCGGACACCCGCGTCGGGACCACGACCGCCTTCGGACCCCCACTGCCGCTGACCGGGCTGCTCGTCGACCAGCAGGCCGCCCTCCTCGCCCAGAGCGTCACCGAGCCCGGCAGCGCCAAGTGCACCTACGGCACCGGCGCGTTCCTCCTCGCGCAGAGCGGCCCGCTTCCCCGCCGCAGCACCACCGGGCTCGTCGGCTGCGTCGCCTGGAGGCTCGCCGGACGCACCAGCTACTGCCTGGACGGGCAGGTGTACACGGCCGCCTCCGCCGTGCGCTGGCTCACCGACCTCGGCGTGATATCCGGCGCCGAGGACCTCGACACCGTGGGCGGCAGCGCCCCGGACGCCGGCGGCGTCACCTTCGTTCCCGCGCTCGCCGGGCTCGCCGCCCCCTGGTGGCGCGGCGACCTGCGGGGCTCGGTCACCGGACTCGGCCTCGACACCACGGCAGGCCACCTGGTGCATGCCCTGTGCGACGGGATCGCCGCCCAGGTGGCGGAGCTCGCCGACGCCGTCGCCGCGGACCTGGGCGCCATGCCGGAGGCGTTGCGCGTCGACGGCGGGCTGACCCGGTCCGCGCTGCTCATGCAGGCCCAGGCCGATCTGCTGCGGATCCCCGTCGAGGTGTCGGCACTGCCCGACGCCACCGCGCTCGGGGTCGCGGCGGTCGCCCGCCTCGGGCTCGATCCGTCGCTCACCGTCCACGAGGCCGTCCCGGCGTGGAAGCCGTCCGCGGTCTACGAGCCGAAGGCCGGGGACGGGGAGGCCGCCGAGCGCCGCGCCCGGTTCCGGACGGCCGTATCGGCGCTCATCGACGGCCCGGCGTGACCGTCACCACGCGGGGCCCGCTGCCCGCCGGCGAGTACGACGTGACGGTCGTCGGCGCCGGGGTGGTGGGCGCGGCCATCGCCCGGGAACTGGCCCGGCTCCCGCTGCGGATCGCCCTGATCGACGCGTCCGACGATGTCGGCGACGGCACCTCCAAGGCCAACACCGCCATCCTGCACACCGGTTTCGACGCCGTGCCCGGCTCCCTGGAGTCCCGGCTCGTTCGGGAGGGCCGCCGGCTGCTCGCCGCCTACGCCGCCGACAGCGGCATCCCCGTCGAACCGCTGGGGGCGCTCCTCGTCGCCTGGGACGAGGAGCAGTACGCCGCGCTGCCGGGCCTCGCCGACAAGGCTCTCGCCAACGGATACCGCTCGGCCCGGATCGTGGCGCCCGCGGAGGTACGGGCCCGCGAACCGCACCTGGGACCCGGGGCGCTGGGCGCGCTCGACGTGCCGGGCGAGTCCATCATCTGCCCCTGGACGACCACGCTCGCGTACGCGACGCAGGCGGTGCGGGCCGGCGTCGACCTCCACCTCAACTGCCGCGTCGAGGCCGCCGCCCCGGGCGACCGTCGTACCCCCCACGAGCTGGCCACGGGCCGGGGGCGGCTGCGCACCCGCCACCTGGTCAACGCGGCCGGACTGCACGCCGACGGGATCGACCGGCTCCTCGGCCACGAGGACTTCACCGTGACGCCCCGGCGCGGCCAGCTGATCGTCTTCGACGAGCTCGCCCGCGGCCTCGTACGGCATATCCTGCTGCCCGTGCCGGGCCCCCTCGGCAAAGGGGTGCTGGTGTCGCCGACGGTGTACGGGAACGTCCTGCTCGGACCGACCGCCGAGGACCTCGACGACAAGGCGGCCACCGGATCGACCGCCGAGGGGATCGCGCTGCTGCGCGAGAAGGGCCGCCGGGTCCTACCCGCCCTGCTGGAGGAGGAGGTCACCGCGGTGTACGCCGGGCTGCGGGCGGCCACCGAGCACGACGACTACGTGATCCGCGCCCGCCCCGCGCAGCGGTACGTCACCGTCGCCGGCATCCGGTCCACGGGCCTGACCGCCTCCATGGCGATCGCCGCCCACGTGGTGGAACTCCTCGCCGACGGCGGCCTCCCGGTCACCGGCGCGCGGGAGGTGGAACCGGTGCGGATGCCGAACCTGGGCGAGGCCTTCCCGCGCCCGTACCGCGACGCGTTCCCCGGCCCGCCGCTGCCTGGTCCGTCGCCGCCCGGCCCGCCGGGCCGTGGCTGCGGGGGCCGGCGTACGCGCGGCGGTGGGCCCGGGCCGCGGCGGCCGCGGGGGCCGTGGTCCGTACGGGCGTCACCGCCACCGGCTGGTCCGGTCCGCTGTCCCTGGACACCACGAGCCCGGCGGGACTGGAGTCCATCAGCGCCCGGACGGTCGTCCTCGCCACAGGCGCCAGGGAACGCCCCCGCAGCGCCCGACTGGTGCCGGGCACGCGCCCGCCGGGTGTGCTGACGACAGGAGAACTGCAACGCACCCTGCACGCGGACGCCCGCCCCGTCGGGCGGCGCGCCGTGGTGGTGGGCGCCGAGCCGGTGGCGCGCCACGCCGTACGGAGCCTGCGCCGGGCGGGTACGGAGGTGGTGGCGATGGTCACGGAGCACTCCCGCGGCGCCGCGCCGCCCGGCGTCCCGCTGCTCACCGCCACCACGGTCGGCGAACTCCGCGGCCGGGGCCGGCTGTCGGGCGTGGTGGTGCGCCACGAGGACGGCCGGTCCGGGTTCCTCCCCTGCGACACGGTGGTCTTCACCGGGGACTGGATCCCCGACCACGAGCTGGCCCGCCGCGGCGGCGTCGCACTCGACCCGGGCACCCGCGGCCCCGCCGTGGACGCCTCCTTCCGTACGTCGGTACCCGGCGTCTTCGCGGTCGGCAACGCCCTGCACGGCATCGAGAGCGCCGCTGCGGCCGCCGCCGAGGGAGCCGCCGCCGCGGCCCCAGTCCTGGCGCACCTGGCCGGCGTGTCCTGGCCGGATCCCGGCCCGCCGCTGGTCGTCCGGGCCCCCCTGGTGTGGGTCGCGCCGAACCGCCTGACGGGCGTCGGGGAGCGGCCGCTGCTGCTGAGGTCCGGGGAACCGCTGACCAACCCGCTGGTGACGGCCGGCCAGGACGGCCGACTCCTGTGGCGCCGACGGATCCCCGGCCGGGTGTCACCCTCACGGTCGATGAAGCTCCCACCGGGATGGACGGGCCGGGTCGACAGGGCGGGCGGCCCGGTCGTCCTGGGCATCGGCTGACGGCGCGCCGCAGACCCGGCGGCCTCGCCCGCCACCGCAACTGTCCGACCAGGAAGGGGAGTCGGGTCCCCCACCCGCGAACTCGCCGTCTACATTCTCGTCCCATGGATCTTTCACGCAGGACCGTCGTCAAGGGCATGGCCGCCGCGCCGCTCATCACCGCGGCAGGCGCCGCCCTCCTGCCCTCCCAGGCCCGCGCGGCCACCCTGCCCGCCGCGCAGTTCTCCCTCGCCGAACGGACCGGCAACGCCTCCGGCACTTTCACCCAGCTCATCGAGGGCCTGGCTGCGGCACTCCCCGCGGTGGGGGTCGCCGACGTACTCGCCGACGCCAACCGCGACGCGACCCGCCTCAGCGGCGCGCCCGCCGGAGTCGGCGGCTTCTCCCACGGCTTCACCTGGAACCCCGGGGACCGGGACGCCGCCGAGTGGATTCCGCAGGGCGTCACCACCAGCGCGGACGCCCTCGGCGCGGGCCTGTGGCCCGCCGGCGGCAAGCGCGTGGTCCTGGTCTCCTGGTACTTCGAGACCGACCCCGACCAGGACAACGTCCACGAGTTCGCCATCGACAAGGGCATCCGGCTCAGCTTCGTGGACTACACCTCCGCCGCGGCCCCCGCGTACCGGCACGTGCTGCTCGTCGAACCCGTCCGGGCCCCGGGCGGCGCGTACACCTACCAGCCGATCCGCAAGCACGCGGGCGGCATCATGTGGTACGGCAACCTGCTGTACGTCGTGGACACCTACAAGGGCCTGCGCGTGTTCGACCTGGAGAAGATGTTCCAGGTCAGCACAGGTCTGCCGGACGTCTGCGGGCTGCATTCCGACGGGCGCCACCACGCGTACGACTACCGCTACGTCCTCCCGCAGACCGGCGCCTACGACAACACCGGCACCCTGCTGCGCTTCTCGGCGATCGGGCTCGACCGCGCGTCCACCCCCGACAGCCTCACCGTGAGCGAGTACGCCTACGACCCCACCACGCCGGTGGTCGACTACGACCCCGCCTTCGGATGGAACGGCAACGGCCAGAGGATCGGGACCCCGAAGATCGTCCGGTGGCCGCTCGACCACACGAACCGCAAGATCGCCTCCACCGCGGCGTCCGAGGCTGTCACGGTGAAGCAGGGCAAGATCCAGGGCGTGGTCTCGCGCCAGAGCCGGCACTACCTCGCGGCGAGCGACGGCCCGACCCGGAACGGCAGCCTGCGCACGGTCACGTCCGGCGCCGACGCGCCCGCCACCGTGGTCCGCCTCGCCAAGGGGTGCGAGGACCTCAGCTTCCACAGCTCCGAGGCGACCGGATGGGCGTACTCCGACTCGGTCATCTGGAACGTGAGCGAGTACCCGGGCTCGCGTTACGTCTACGCGGTGCACGCCGACGGCTCCTGACCCCCGGGCCGCTCCTCGGCCGGGGGCGGGGCGGGGCGGCGGCGCCGTGCACCGATCGCCGCCCCGCCCGCCGCGTTCGGCTCAGGTGCGCCCGACGGGGTCCTGGTCCGCCTCGGTCCGGCCCGTCTCGGTTCGGTCCGTCTCCTCCCGGTCCGCCTCCGGGGACCTGGCCGGCGCGGGCACACCGGCCAGGAGCGGCGCGGAGGGCGTCCGCCGCGAGGACACCCAGGCCGCGACGGGCTCGGTGTAACGGGCGGTCAGCGGCCCGATCACGACGAGGATCAGGACGTAGGCGGTGGCGAGCGGTCCCAGGGCGGGCTCGATGCCCGCGGTCACGGCGAGGCCGGCGATGACGATCGAGAACTCGCCGCGCGCCACGAGCGTGCCCCCGGCCCGCCAGCGGCCCTTGACCCCGATCCCGGCCCGCCGCGCGGCCCAGTAACCGGTCGCGATCTTCGTACCCGCCGTGACCACGGCGAGCGCGAGGGCGGGCAGCAGGACCGGCGGGATGCTGGCGGGGTCGGTGTGCAGGCCGAAGAAGACGAAGAACACGGCCGCGAACAGGTCGCGCAGCGGGCTGAGCAGGGTGTGGGCGCCCTCGGCGACCTCCCCGGACAGGGCGATGCCCACCAGGAACGCGCCGACGGCCGCGGAGACCTGCAACTGCTGGGCGATGCCCGCGACGAGCAGGGTCAGCCCGAGGACGACGAGGAGCAGCTTCTCCGGGTCGTCACTGGAGACGAAGCGCGAGATCAGCCGGCCGTAGCGGACGGCGACGAACAGGACCGCCCCGGCCACTCCCAGCGCGATGGCCAGGGTGAGACTGCCCGCCGCGAGACTGACTCCGGCCAGCAGCGCGGTGATGATCGGCAGGTAGACCGCCATCGCCAGGTCCTCCAGGACCAGGATGCTGAGGATCACCGGGGTCTCGCGGTTGCCGAGCCGGCCCAGGTCGCCCATGACCTTGGCGATGACCCCCGAGGAGGAGATCCAGGTGACCCCGGCCAGCACCACCGCGGCGACCGGCCCCCAGCCCATGAGGAGCGCCGCCACCGCGCCGGGCAGCGCGTTCAGGGTGAAGTCGACGAGCCCCGCCGGGTACTGGGTCTTGAGGTTGGAGACGAGGTCACTCGCCGTGTACTCCAGCCCCAGCATGAGCAGCAGCAGGATGACGCCGATCTCGGCACCGATCGCCACGAACTCCTCGCTGGCACCCAGCGGCAGCAACCCGCCCGTTCCGAAGGCCAGACCGGCCAGCAGGTACAGCGGGATCGGGGAGAAGTGGAAGCGGCCGGCGAGCCGGCCCAGCAGGCCCAGGCCGAGGATGATGGCACCGAACTCGATCAGGAAGACAGCGGAATGCACAGGCGGTCACTCCCGTCCGAGTATCGCGGCGGCCGCGTCGACGCCCTCGCGGGTACCGATCACGATGAGCGTGTCCCCGCCGGCGAGACGGAAGTCCGGCGCGGGGGAGGGGCGCGCCTCGGCCCGCCGCAGTACGGCCACCACCGAGACACCCGTCTCCGTGCGCATCCTGGTGTCGCCCAGCACCCGGCCGTTCCAGTGCGAGTGCGCGGACAGCTCGATCCGCTCGGCCACCAGACCGAGGTCGGTGGTGTGCAGCACGTTCGGACTGTGGTGAGCTGGCATCAGGGCGTCGATCAGCGACGCGGTCTCGGCACCCGTCAGGTGCAGCGACTGCGCGCACGCGTCGGGGTCGTCGGCCCGGTACACGTTCACCGTCCGGGTTCCGTCCCGGTGCGCGATGACCGACATATGACGGTGCTCGCGCGTGGTGAGGTCGTACTGGACACCGATGCCGGGCAGCGGTGTGGTGCTCATCCGTGGAGCGGTCACAGCTCTGTCCCCCCTTGTTCTCTCTGATCGACTGGCGGGCGGCGCGGCCCCGGTACGAGGCAGGGCCCGGTCCCCCCGCGCCCATCGTGCCATCCCCACGGAAGGACCGGGTCCGGGTGTCCGCACGGAGGGGACACCCCCGCACCTGGGGCAGGATACGGACGGTGGAGACCACAGAGCTGATCGCACGCGCCCGCGCTCTCGCCGACCGCGGCGGTCCGGTCGACCGCACCGCCCTCGCCGGGCGCGGCGGCCCGGGCGGGCGGCGGGCGATCCTCGGCATCGCCGGGCCGCCGGGCGCCGGCAAGTCCACCCTGGCCGAGACGCTGGCCCGGGAACTGGGTCCGGCGCTGGTCGCCGTGGTGCCGATGGACGGCTTCCACCTCGCCCGGGCGGAACTGGCCCGGCTCGGCCGGGCCGACCGCAAGGGCGCCCCCGACACGTTCGACGCGGCCGGGTACACC
The DNA here is from genome assembly GCF_042716255.1 of Streptomyces sp. NPDC058662. Lineage (NCBI taxonomy): Bacteria > Bacillati > Actinomycetota > Actinomycetes > Kitasatosporales > Streptomycetaceae > Streptomyces > Streptomyces sp. NPDC058662. The sequence goes on from NZ_JBHXRU010000075.1 coordinate 26,471, forward strand.
GCACTGCTGCGCCGACTGCGCGACCCCGAGCCCGGCACCGTCTACGCACCCGCCTTCGACCGCGCGCTCGAAGAGCCGATCGCGGGGAGCATCCCCGTCGCCCCCTCCGTACCCCTGGTGATCACGGAGGGCAACTACCTGCTCCACGATGCCGGGGACTGGGCCGGCGTACGCCCGCTGCTCGACGAGTCCTGGTACCTCGCCCCCGACGACGCCCCGCGCGTGCGGCGCCTGATCGAACGGCACGTGCGCCACGGCAAGGACCCCGCGTACGCGCGGGAGTGGGTGCTCCGCTCCGACGAGGCCAACGCCCGGCTCGTCGCACCGGGCCGCGACCGGGCGGACCTCGTCCTGCGCCTCGGCTGACGGGCCGCCCCCGCCCCCGGCGGTGGACCGTCCGAGTCCGGCTGACCGGCTCGCGGCCCGTCCCCCGGGGACCGCACCGGGGCGGCTTCCTACGCGGCCGGGACGGGGTCGCCCGCGAGACCCGACAGCACCAGCGCGCGGTGCATGGCGGGCAGGTCCAGGTGCCCGCAGCCGCAGGCGGCGGCGAGCGCGCCGAGCGCCTCGGGCGTGACGGTGCGCGCGTACGCCGCTTCCAGCAGGTCGCGCGGCCCGGGCCCCGGCGCCGGCGGGCAGGTGCAGTCGGCGGTCGTGCAGGAGAGCAGGCGCAGGGCCTCGTCCGGCACCGCGAACCGGCTGATGCCGCAGTCGAGGCCGTCGTCGGCGAGGTCCTCGGGATAGGGGGCGCGGGCCCAGCGACCGTCCTCGTACCAGTAGACGCAGCCCAGTTCGTAACCGCTCAGCAACGCGTGCAGGGTCTCGTACGGAAGCCAGTCGGGGCCCTGCGCGAGCATGTCGACGGCGGGCTCGTGCCATTTGACGCCGCTGGACTCGTCCTCGCCGTACAGCACGTACCGGCCCTGCCCCATCGGTGCCAGCGTCCACCAGGTGCAGCCGCTGTCGTCGAGGTGCAGTCCCTCGCCGTCGACCCAGTGCCCGGTGCGGTGCACCCCGCGCCCCTCCGCCGCGGTGGTCGCCTCCAGCACGGCGACCAGGCCCCAGCGCGCCCACAGCGTCTCGGCGGGCGGCAGGTCCTGCGGCAGACCGGGTCGATGCATCGTCATGAGTGATTCCCCCTGGTGGTGACGGGTGTTCGGCGTGCCAGCCTACGTCCGCGCCGTCCCGTGAGCGGTCGGCAGGCGCAGGACCAGCCGCGCCCCCCGCGCGGCGGACCGGGCCGTGAGCGTCCCCCCGTGGTGCGCGGCCAGATCGCGTGCGATGGCGAGGCCCAGGCCGGCTCCGCCGTGGTCGCGGCTGCGCGAGTCGTCGAGCCGGGTGAAGCGCTCGAAGACCCGCTCCCGGTCGGCCGCCGGGATGCCGGGGCCGTCGTCGACGACCTCCAGTACAGCGGTACGGGCCCCCGCCGCGCTTCCCGTGGTGCGCAGCGTGACGTCCACCCGGCTCTCGGCGTACTGCCGGGCGTTGCCCACGAGGTTGGTGACGATCCGGCTCAGCCACAGCCCGGTACCCGTGACCTCCACGCCCGGTTCGAGCGACAGGTGCACCGGGACCCGGTCCCCGGCGCGCGTCCGCGCCGCCTCGCACACCAGAGCCGTCAGGTCCAGCCGGACGGCCGCCACGGGCTGGGCCGCGTCGATGCGGGCGAGCAGCAGCAGGTCGGCCGCGAGGTGCTGGAGGCGTTCGATGTCCTCCAGCGCCCCGCCGATCAGCTCGGGCCACAGCTCCGGGTCCCGGACGGCGAGGGCCACCTCCAACTGCGTGCGCACGACGGTGATGGGGCTGCGCAGTTCGTGGGAGGCGTCGGCGATGAACTGCCGCTGGCGGGCGCCGGACGCCTCCAGCCGGTCCAGCGTGGCGTTCATGGTCTGCGCCAGGTGGGCCACCTCGTCGCGAGTGGCCGGAACCGGCACCCGGCGGTGCAGGTCGCGGTCGGATATCCCGGCGACCTCGGCACGGATCGCCTCGACCGGCCGCAGCGCCCGGCCCGTCACCCGCCAGGTCACCAGCCCGACGGTGGCCAGCAGCAGGGGGACACCGACCGCGAGGGCCGCCGCGGTGGTGTCGTCCGCCGCGTCCACGTCCCGCAGCGAGGCTCCCGCGTACACGGTGGCCGGGCCGTCCGGGGTGTCCGTGACGACCTGGACCACCCGCTGGCGGTGCTCGCCGTCGAGCGGGCGCCCCGTCCAGGTGTGGAAACGGCCGCCCGGCACACCCGGGCCGGGCGGCGGGAGCGGGGGAGCGCCGACCAGGTTGAGGCTGGCGAACAGGACCCGGCCGTCGGCCCCCACCACCTGGATGAAGTCGACCCCGCGGGCGGGGGCACGGACCCGGTCCAGCCGTCCGGCGGCGGCGAGCTGCGCCACCGTCTCGGCCTGCCGGCGGGCGTCGCTCTGCGCGGCGCGGAGCAGATTGGCCTCCAGGAGGTTGAGCAGGGTGAAGGACGCCAGCCCGAGCGCCACGGCCACCACGGCGCAGGCGCCCGCCGTGGCCCGCGCGCGGACGGTGGTGGGCCAGACGCGGCGCAGTACCGGCCACCGGTTCAGGAGCGCCGTGCGGAACGCGGCCGTCGCGGCGGCGAGGGCCGCGACGGGGCGCCGGACCCGCCCCCGCGGATCCAGGGGCCCCCGCGGCCCGGACGGCTCCCGCCGCGCACGCGGGCCGCCCACGCGCGGGTCGAGGCGGCGCAGGACGCGCGGGCCGAGGCGGCGCGGGACGCGCCCGGCGCCCCGTACGGAGCGGGGCTCGCGGGACTCAGCCACCGTCGGCCGCCAACCGGTACCCGGCGCCCCGTACGGTCTCCAGCGCGGCCCGCCCGAACGGCGCGTCGATCTTGCGGCGCACCGCACTGACGTGGACCTCGACGACGTTGGCGTCGCCCTCGAAGGCGCTGTCCCACACCTGCTCCAGGATGTCGCGCTTGGGCACGACCTCGCCGGCGCGCCGGGCCAGGCATTCCAGGACCGCGAACTCGCGGGCGGTCAGCCGTATCTCCTCCCCGCCGCGCGAGCAGCTGTGGCGGGCGGGGTCGATCAGCAGGTCGCCGTACCGCATCACCTGCGGGCGCCGGCCGCCCGCACGCCGCGCGAGCGCCCGCAGCCGGGCGACGAGGACCAGGTAGGAGAACGGCTTGGACAGGAAGTCGTCGGCGCCGGTGTCCAGGGCCTCCGCCTCGTCGTACTCGCCGTCCTTCGCCGTGAGCATCAGGATGCCCGACTCGTTCCCGGCGGCGCGCAGTTCGGCGCAGACCCGGTAGCCGTTCAGGCCGGGCAGCATGATGTCGAGCACGATCAGGTCGTAACCGTGCTCGGTGGCCATCCACAACCCTTGGGAACCGTCATGGGCCACCTCGACCGAGAACCCTTCCGACTGGAGCCCCCGCTGCAGGGCCAGGGCCAGCCGCCGTTCGTCCTCCACCACCAGTACGCGCATGCCGAACAGGGTCTCAGGCCCGGCCCGCCGCTTGCTGAAGAGGTCTTCAGGTGGCTTCAGGTGGGCTTCAGGATCCTCCCGGCATGCTCCGGAACGAGCCGGGAGCAGTGCCCGGTCGTCCCGAGGAGTACTCGCATGCCTGATTCCGTTCCCGCGCCCGTCCCGCCGGCCGTCCCGCCGCCCGTTCCGTCGTCCGGGGAGTCGTCCGCGCGGCCCGGGAGCACCGCGGAGCCCACCGACCGCAAGCGCGCGGCCCTGGGGCGCCTGGTTCCCCGCGGCAAGGGTGCCCGGTGGGCGGCTGCGGGCGCCGCCGTGGTGATCGTGGGCGGTGCGGCCGTGGCGGTCGCCGTGGTCGACCACCACCACGACCGCGTGTTCGGGGGTCCGCGCATGGCCTGGTCGGTGCCCGGCCACGAGGGCGGGTTCGAGCGCGGCCCCGCGCGCCCGGGGGAGCCGGGGCAGGTGGGCCCGGGGGAGCGCGGAGCCCGCGGGCCCGGTGACCTCGAACAGCGCCGGCTCCTGAAGGGCGACGGCCGGGCCGAGAGCGTCCGCCCTGACGCGGCGGCCCGCCCCGACGGAGCCGCGCAGGCGGCTCCCGCGCCGCTCCCCGCCCTGGCGATCGGCGCGGCGGCCGAGAAGGCCGCCGCCGCGGTGACGGGCGGGAAGGTCGAGGCGATGCGCGTGGTGGCGCAGGAGGGCGGCGGCAGCGCCTGGCGCGCCGTGGTCCTCGGCCCGGACGGCGTCCGGCACGCGGTCACCGTCTCCGGCGCGGACGGCACGGTCACCAGCAATACGACGATCGACCGGTAGGGGCGGGGGCGCGCGGATGCCGGGCGGACCGGGCCCGGCCGGTTCACGCCGGGCCGAGTGCCGGTCCGGATGCCCCGTGCTGGTTCCGGGCGATGCGGCGGGAGCCCGCGCCCGGTGCCCGCGCCCGGAGCCCGCGCCC
>NZ_JBHXRU010000076.1:0-30804 GCF_042716255.1 Streptomyces sp. NPDC058662
GACCGGGAACGGCGTCACCGTGGCGCCCGCCGCGGCGGCGGGCGCGGGCGCGGCCGGAGCCGCGGCGGGGCCCCGGTCCGCGAGGGACCGTACGACGCCTCCGGCGGCCTCGGGGACCGGCGGGCCCATGTGCAGGGGGCGCCGGACGGGGGCCGCGGCCGCGGGCTGCTGCGCCGGGCCGGCCGGCCCGCCGAGGTCGAGGGCACCGGAGTCGCGGCCGCCCGCCTCGTGCGCGCCCGCGCTGTACGCGGGGTCGGGGAAGGACGGCTGCGGGAAGTCGGGGTAGCCACCGGCCGCCGGGTGGGCGGGCCCGGTGCCGTAGGAGGCGTCCGCGTAGTGCGGGAACTCGGAGGGCTGGGGCTCGACGGGGAAGACGGGGGCCGGGGGGACGACCTGCGGGTCGCTCCACGCGCCCTGGCCGCTCGGCATGAGCAGGAGCTCCTCCTCCTCGGACCCGGACACATCGTCCACGAGGTCCTGGAAGGCGTAACCGGTGGGAAGCGGCGGGACCTGGACCGGAGCGGGGATGCCCTGCTGATCCACCATGCCCGCGCTGTCCGGGAGACCCTCGCCCGGTACCTGGCCGGTGTCAGTCATGCGTACCCCTCGCCCATCGGTGTTGCGTCTTCGATCGCCCGGTCGCCCTCGGGGCGGACGAGCGGAGCTGCCGTGCGGCGCGTTCGCCTCACCTGCGCCTGCGCGACAACCACTAAGCATTGTCGCGCCCGTTAGCCACCACGGCGGCCATTACGGCCGCGGGCCACTGTGGACTGCGCCACGTCGCGCGTCCCGGTGGTGTCGCGTGCCCGCAACGGCCAGGGCAGTACGACGATCGGCCAGCCTACCCCGGGACCCGGGTCAGCGGGTCACGGGGCGTTCGGCTGCCAGGAGGAACACCACGGAACGGTCCTGTTCGCTCCAGGTGCGGGCGTCCAGGCCCACGGACTGGAGCAGGGCGCACTCGACGACGTACCCGTGTTCGGTGAGGACTCGGCCGACGGCCTCCGCCTCGTCGCGGGTGGAGGCGTGGCTGACGATCCGTTCGGGACGGCGTTCGGCCACGGCCGCGACGACCGGGGCTCCCCCGCCGCCGACGCGCACGACGTCGGGCTCGGGCAGGTCCTCCAGTACGTGCGGGGCCTGCCCGGCGACGACCTGGAGTTGCACTCCCCGGGCGCGGGCGGCGGTGGTCGTGCGCTCGCACGCGGCCGGGTCGGCGTCCACGGCGATGACGGCGGCGCCGAACGCGGCGGCGTCCACGGCGAAACCGCCGGATCCGGCGCCGATGTCCCAGACGAGGTCGCCGGTGCGCGGGCCGAGCCGGGCGAGCTGGGCGGCCCGCAGGTGGGCGGATTCGCCCTCGCCGGTGCCGAGTTGCGGCCGCGCCCAACCGCGCGGGGCGGACTGGGCGGCGGTCTGGCCGAGGAACCAGCCCGGGTCGGCGGCCGGTGTCTGGCCGGCGCCGCCGATGACGATGACGACGTTCGGGTCGCGCCAGTTGTGGTCGGCCACCTTGTCCGAGGTGAGGACGCTCACCTGCTCCCTGTCGGTGCCCAGCTCCTCGCAGATGACGAAGGTGCGGTGCACGGCACCGAGGAGCAGCGCGAGTTCGGCCGGGCCGGCGCCGGGCGAGGTGAGGACGGCGACCTTGGCGTGGGCGCGGCAGACGTTGACGGCGCGGCGCAGGGTGCGGGGGTGGGCGACGACGACCTGGGCGTCGTCCCAGGGCATGCCGGCGCGGGCGAAGGCGGCGGCGACGGAGGAGACGGCGGGGACGACCTCGACCTCCAGACCGTGCTCCGGGGCGCGCAAAGTGCGTACGACGCCGAAGAAGCCGGGGTCGCCGTCGGCGAAGACGACGGCGGTGCCGCGGTGGCCGGCGATGCGGCGGGCGGCGAGGCCCAGGCTGCCGAGGCGGATCCGTTCGGCGGCGGGCGGTACTTCGGGGAGAGCGAGGTGGTGGGCCGCGCCGGCCACCAGGGTGGCGGCGGAGAGCGCGGACCGCGCGGCGGCGGTCAGCGGCGAGCCGTCCCAGCCGATCACCGTGACCCGGTCGGCCATCGTCGTCAGTCTCCTGGGGTGGGGGCAGGCGAAGGTTGTTCGGGAGGGTCGGGCACGGTGAGACTACCTGGTCATCAGGTCAGTTCCAGTCGGCGCCGACGGCGTGGCCGTTCGCGTCGGCACGCTGTCCGTAACCGGTGCGACCGTGGCGGGAGTCGTACCCGTCGTAGCTCTCGTAGCCGTCGCCCTCGTCCAGGTCCTCGGGGACGAGGCTCCAGACGATGAGGTCGGTGCGGGTGTCGGCCCAGGAGCCGTCGGGGTTCTGTGTGCGCACGGTCCACGCGTTGCGCAGTACACCCTCGCTGATGCAGCCGATCTTCTGGGCGACCTGCTGGGAGGCGGTGTTGTCGGCGGCCGTGCGCAGTTCGAGGCGTTCGAAGCCCTGGTCGCGGAAGAGCCATTGGGCTACGGCGAGTACGGACTCGCTGGCGTATCCCTCGCCCCTGGCCCAGGGGGCGGTGATGTACGCGGCCTCGGTGGCGCGGGTGCGCCAGTCGGTGTTGCTCAGGCGGACGGTGCCGACGAGGCGGTGGGTGAGGAACTCGGTGACGGCGAGGACGATGCCGCGGCCCTCGGCGCGTTCGGCGTGGGAGCCGCGGGTGGCCCAGTCCCGGGCGTGGGCGTGGGTGTAGGGGTGGGGCGCGGAAGTCCAGGCGGTGACGCTCTCGTCGTTCATCATCTCGGCGAGCGCGGTGGCGTCCTCCTCCTCGAACGGGCGCAGCACCAGCCGGTCCGTGCTGATGGTGACGTCCGGGAAGGTGGTAGTCATGCGCAGCTCCATGCCTGGGACCGTGGTGCGACCGTGGTGCGTTGCGACCGTGGTGCGGGATGTTCGTGCCGGACCGTTTGTGCGGGTCGTAGGCCACAGCATGCAGCATCGGCCGGGGGAAGTGCAGGGCCGGGTGTGCCCGGAAGCGGGCAGCGCTCGGCCCCGCGCGCCGAGGGGGCGGGCGGGGCCGAGGCGGTGGTGCGGCGGGCCCGGGTGCGGTGGCTGCCGCGGGGTCCGGAGGGTCAGGAGGCCGGGGTGCCGAAGGCCGGGGTGACCGAGCCCTGGTACTTCTCCTCGATGAACCTCTTGACGTCGTCGGAGTTCAGGAGCTTGGCGAGCTTCTGGACCCGCGGGTCGTTCTGGTTGCCGTCCTTGACCGCGAGGAAGTTGGCGTACGGGTTGCCCTCGGCCTTCTCCAGGATCAGGGAGTCCTTCGCGGGCGAGAGGTCGGCCTCGATGGCGTAGTTGCCGTTGATGACGGCGGCGTCCACGTCGTTCAGGGCGCGCGGGACCGTGGCGGCCTCCAGCTCCTTGAATTCGAGGCCCTTCTTGTCGGTGATGTCGGACAGCTTGGCGCTGGTGCCGACGCCCTCCTTGAGGGTGATCAGGTTGTTCGCGGCGAGCAGCTGGAGCGCGCGGCCCTCGTTGGTGGTGTCGTTGGGGACGGCGATGGTCTGGCCGGCCTTGATGTCCGCGAGGGTCTTGGCCTTCTTGGAGTAGAGGCCGAGGGGCTCCAGGTGCACGTTCACGACGGGCACGATGGTCGTGCTGTTCTTCTTGTTGAAGTCGTCGAGGTACGGCTTGTGCTGGAAGTAGTTCCCGTCGACCTGGCCCTGCTGGGTGGCGGTGTTCGGCAGGACGTAGTCCGTGAACTCCTTGACCTCCAGCTTGAGGCCCTCCTTCGCCGCGAGCTTGTCCTTGACGAAGTTCAGGATGTCCGCGTGCGGGCTGGGGGAGGCCGCTATGACGAGCGCCTTGCTCTCGTCGGCGGCGCCGCCCCCGGTCTTGGTGGAGGACGGGTCCGAGGAGCTGCCGCAGGCGGTGAGGCCGAGGGTGAGCGCGGTGGCCGTGGCGGCGAGGGCGGTGAGCTTGGTGTTCTTACGCACGAAGAGTGCCTTTCTGACGGAGCGAGTACGGGTACTCGCGGGAGTGGCCCAAGCACGACAAGTGCGGGCTGTTCTTCAGGGGGGAAAGTCGGGTCGGCCCGGTGCGGTCAGGCCGTGCGGCCGCGGCGGGCCAGGAGGCGGACCACGCCGTCGCCGATCAGCTGGATCACCGTGACGAGGACGATCAGGACGACGACGGTGGCGATCATGAAGCCGGTCTCGAAGCGCTGGAAGCCGTAGGTGATGGCCTTGGAGCCGAGTCCCTCGCCGCCGACGGCGCCGGCCATGGCGGAGTAGCCGACCAGGGTGATGACGGTGGTGGTGACCGCCGCGACCAGGGAGGGCAGGGCCTGCGGGAGGAGCACCTTGCCGACGAGGGTGGGGATGCCGCCGCCCATGGACTCGACCGCTTCGACCAGGCCGTGGTCGACCTCGCGGACGGCGGTCTCGACGAGGCGCGCGAAGAAGGGGATGGCTCCGATGGCGAGCGGGACGATCATGGCGGTGGGGCCGATGAAGGTGCCGACGACCGCGGTGGTGACCGGGATCAGGAAGATCAGCAGGATGATGAACGGCAGCGAGCGGCCTATGTTCACCACGACGCCGAGGGCCTTGTTGAGCGGCTGGTTCTGCAGCAGGCCGCCCTTGTCGGTGAGGACCAGCAGGATGCCCGTGGGCAGTCCGCCGAGGACGGTCACCAGGGTGGACCACAGCACCATGTAGAGGGTGTCGTACGTGCCCTGGGTGAGCAGGGGCTGCATTTCGGACCAGGTCACTTGGCACCATCCTCGACCAGTGCGGCGAGTTCGTCGTCGGTGTGGTCGGGGGATCCGCCGTCGGGGGACTCGGCCCCGTCGACGATGTCGATCTGGAGGCCCTGCTCGCGCAGGAAGCCGACCGGGACGACGTTCTCCTCGTAGCTGCCGGGGAGCTCGATGCGCATCCGGCCGATCTGGCGTCCGGCGACGGTGTCCATCGCGGCGCCGAGGATCGAGATGTCGATGTTGTACGTGCGCGAGAGCTGGGAGATGACCGGCCGGGCGGCGGCGTCGCCGTGAAAGGTGACGTCGACGACGGTCCGGTCGGGGCCGGTGGCGGCGCCCGTGACGGGGAAGAGCTCGCCGGCCAGCTCGGAGCCGGGGGTGGAGAGCAGTTCGGCGACGGTGCCGGCCTCGACGACGCGCCCCCGCTTCATCAGGGCGGCAGAGTCGCAGACGGACTTGACGACGTCCATCTCGTGCGTGATGAGCAGCACCGTCAGGCCGAGCTGCTGGTTGAGGTCGCGCAGCAGCTGGAGGATGGAGCGGGTGGTCTCCGGGTCCAGGGCGCTGGTGGCCTCGTCGGAGAGGAGCACCTTGGGGTCGCCGGCCAGGGCGCGGGCGATGCCGACGCGCTGCTTCTGTCCGCCGGAGAGCTGGCTGGGGTACGCCTTGGCCTTGTCGCCGAGGCCCACGAGGTCGAGGAGTTCGAGGGCCTTGCGGGACCGCTCGCGGCCGGGAACGCCGAGGATCTCCAGCGGCAGCTCGACGTTGCCCTGGACGGTACGCGAGGACAGCAGGTTGAAGTGCTGGAAGACCATGCCGATGCGGCTGCGGGCCTCGCGGAGCTCCTTGCCGGCGCGGCGGCCGCGGCCGGCGAGCGCGGTGAGGTCGACGCCGTCGACCGTCACGGTTCCGGTGGTGGGGCGCTCCAGCAGGTTCACGCAGCGGATGAGCGAGGACTTGCCGGCGCCGCTCTGGCCGATGACTCCGTAGACCTCGCCCTCGCGGACGTGCAGGTCGACGCCGTCCAGGGCGGTGACCTCGCGGCCACGGGACTGGTAGACCTTCGTGAGGCCCGTTGTGGTGATCACAGGATTTCCGTCGCTGTCGAGTGCTCGGCGCAGCGGGGTGCCGGGCACGGGGGCGAACATCTGGGGACGCGATACGGGTCGGACCGTCTGAGAACGACACGGACGACACGTGCGCGGGGCAGGAGTGGGCCGTACCGCTGCGAGGCGTGTGACGGACGGACTCAGCCGGTTCCGCTTCGGGGCGCGGAACTCAAGGAGGGGCCCTCAGAAGGCGCGCATTCGACACATACAACGAGCACCGGGCGTCATCGTCGCCTCGGTCGCAAGGGTGCGGCTGCTCGTCGTGGTCATGGGCCCAAGTAAACCAGACGTCTCCCTTGACCGATCAACCGTGTCCGAATAGCGGACGGAATCCACTCATATTCCGGACAGTCGTGAGCGGGTGCGGAGCTTCGCGGGTTCCGGGAGAGCCGGGGAGGCGGGGTGCGCGCATCGGGTCTTTCGGGCCGTAATACCCTCGCTGCATGCTCGACGCCCTGACGGTCGCCATCGGTGCGGCCGCACTCGCCCTCGCTGCCTGGTGCGGCCACGCCGCGTGGCGGGACCAGCCGACCAAGGACTGGCACTTCATCGGCATGGCCGTGGTGACCGTCCTGGTCCTGGCCCAGCTCGTGGTCGGTGCGGTCCTGCTGGCCCGGGGCGACAGGCCCGACGAGGGCGTGGTGATCTTCGTGGCGTACCTGCTGGGCGCCTTCGCCGCGGTCCCGGCCGCCGCGATGCTGTCGCTGACCGAGCGCACCAGGTGGGGCTCGGTGACCGTGGCCGCCGGCGCGGTGGTGCTCGCCGTCCTCGAAGTGCGCCTCTACGACATCTGGGGAACCACCGGTGCCTGATACGACGACCGCCCCGTCCACCGGGCGCAAGAGGCTGGTGTCCGGTCCGGGGCTGCTGCTGGTCTGGCTCTACGGGGTGATGGTGGTCGGCGCGGTCTCGCGGTCGGCGTACCAGATCTCCACCGAGTACGGCAGGGCGCCGCTGGCCTACTCGCTCTCCGCCGCGGCCGCGCTCGCCTACGCCTTCATCACGTACTCGCTGGTGCGCGGCGGGGAGAGGGCCCGGAAGGCGGCGCTGGTGTGCTGCGCCGCCGAACTGGCCGGAGTGCTGGTCGTGGGCACCTGGACGCTGGCGCGCCCCGAGGCCTTCCCCGACGCGACCGTGTGGTCGGACTTCGGGATGGGCTACCTGTTCATCCCGGTGATCCTGCCGATCACCGGGATGCTCTGGCTCCGCGCGAAGCGCTGAGCGCCGGGCGCGCCGGCCACCGGCCGCCCGCCGCCCGGGTGAGGGGTGACGGGGCGGTCCTCAGGCGCTGACGGCGAACTCGCTCGGGTCCTTGGCGTCCTTCTCCAGGATCACCAGCCGCACGCCGTCCGAGGCCGTGCGGCCGCCGACCGTCGCGTAGCCCGCCTTGCGGTACAGGCGCAGGTTCGACTCGCTCTTGTGGCCGGTGTGCAGGCGGAAGCGGACGGTCCCGGCCTGTTCCCCGAGCGCCTTCTCCACCGCGCGCAGCAGGCGTGCCCCGAGGCCGTGGCCCTGCAGGCGCGGGTGGACGCAGAGCTTGGCGATGTTGCCGGTGCCGTCCTCGCCGACGCTGCCGCGCACGGTGCCGACGATCTCGTCGCCGAGCCGGGCCACCAGGACGGTGTTCGAGGCCAGTTCCCCCTTGAGGGAGTCCAGGGACTGGGTGAGCGGCTGGATCAGGTAGTTGCCGTACAGCTCGGCTTCGCGCTGGAAGGCCAGGTACTGGAGTTTGAAGATCTGCTCAGCGTCCTCGGCAGCCGCCGCCGAAATGGTCACGCTCATGCCCATGTGCGCATGCCTCCCGCTCACCTGGTAGCCCTGTGGTCTACCGCTCCTTTCCCCACAGGCCAGGAGCCGCAACCTCTGCAGCCAGCATTCTGCGCAGACATCCCAGGCATCGGGAACGGACGGGCCCTAAACTTCCTTGTGAGATACCCAACTCTCCTGCGATTTCACGGTAAGTGAGGTCTCTGGGCGACAGAAGTGCTCCCATCAGCTCCGGACAGCGCCCGGGCAACCGGGCGACCGCCGATCGCAGGGCCCGGTTCGACTCCCCGTGCAGCAGGGCCGCCTCGGGTGCCGTCGCGGAGTGCGCGCGGCGGTCGTCCGCGACGTGGCGCCGGGCGTCGTACGCCACTTCGCGGCGCGCGCGGCGCCGGGCGAGGCGGGCTTCCGCGCGCACCGCCCGGCGCAGCCAGCGGGCCGGCTCCTCCGGGTGGGCGGGGGCGGGGTCGGGCGCGTGCCGGCGGCGCTCCAGCAGCCTCACCCAGACGGCTTGTTCGAGGTCGGCCGCGTCCACTCCGGCGCCCGGGGCCTCCGCGGCCGCCTCGGCGGAGAGCAGCGGGCCCAGTTCGCCCAGCAGGTCGGGCTCTTTCAGCAGGTCCATGCCGGGCGGGACGAGCGGGCCGGGCCCGGCGGTTTCCCCTTGGGCCCCGGCCCACTCGTACGGGGGGCCGCGCTCAGCCGTTGACGGGGCGTCGGCCCGGGCGGAAGGCCTCCGCCGCGAGCAGGGCCGTGTCCGGGTTGTCGGTGAAGATCCCGTCGATGCCCTGCGCGAAGTAGGCGCGCAGGGCGCCGAGGGCGTCTCCGTACGCGGCCGCGTCCGCTCCCCTGCGGTACTCGGCCGGCAGGAAGCTGTTCTCGTTGCGGGCGGTGTAGGGGTGCACCACCAGGCCGCGCGCGTGGGCGTCCCCGACGAGCGCCGTCGGCGTACCGAGCCGGCCTTCCGCGTCGCGCGGGACGACCAGGTCGAGAGTGGGGCCGATGCCCTGGGCGAAGCCGGCGATCCACTTCAGCCCGTCGGGGCGTACCAGGTCCGCGACCGTCCTCGGGTCGCCGGCCTGCTCGAAGTCCCACGGGCGGGTGTGCGCGGCGGACAGCAGGACGACCCGGGGCGCGGAGACCAGGCGGGAGAGCCGCTGGATGCTGGAGGGCTCGAAGGACTGGAGGAAGACGGCGGCGTCGCGCCCGTCGCGGCCGTAGCGGCGCAGCAGCCGGGCGAGGGGCTCCTCCAGGCCGAGGCCGAGGGACCGGAAGTAGCTGGGGTGCTTGGTCTCCACGTGGAGCCAGATCCGCCGGCCGCGGCGCCTGCCCTCGCGGTCGGCCCAGCGCAGCACCTCCTCGAAGGTGGGCACGGCCCACTGGCCGTCGTAGAGCGTGTTGCGCTGGCGCAGGGCGGGGATGCGCTCCTTCGCCCGCAGGGTCTTCAGCTCGGCCAGGGTGAAGTCCTCGGTGAACCAGCCGGTGACGGGGGCGCCGTCGACGGACTTGGTTGTGCGCCGGTGCGCGAAGGCCGGGTGGTCGGCGACGTCGGTGGTGCCGCCGATCTCGTTCTCGTGGCGGCACACCAGGTGGCCGTCCTTCGTCGGGACCAGGTCCTGCTCCACCACGTCGGAGCCCAGGTCGAGGGCGAGCCCGTAGGAGCCGAGCGTGTGCTCGGGCCGGTAGCCGCTGGCCCCGCGGTGGCCGATCACCGTCGGGGAGGGCAGGCTCCGGTACCCGCCCCCGCCGTGCCCGCCGCCCGTGGCGGACGCCGGTCCCGCCGCGAGTCCGGCGGCCCCGGCTCCCGCCGCCAGGACGGCCGCCCCCAGGACCGTGCGCCGTGCTGCCCCACCCTGCGTCATGAGTCCCACTCCTCTTCCGGCACGGGCTCCCGGCCCCGGGATCTCCGGTCCTGCGGCCCGAAATCGGCGTGCCGATGGTAGGCGGCGGGGCATGGACGGGGGGCGTGCGCCGGTGGAACATGGCGGGAACTCACGTCAACACTGCGTATCCGACTCGTGAACCCGATGTGCGCGCGGAGCCGACCCGCGAGTATCGTCCTCACCTGCACCCACCACCCTGTGGCGGGCGCGCGACCCGCTTTTCGATGCCGGAGGGCCCACGTTGTTCCGTACCGCGCTCATCAAAGCCACCGTCGGCCCGGTCATGCGCCTGATGTTCCGCACCCGCGTGGAGGGCATCGAGAACATCCCGGGCACCGGCGCGGTGATCCTGGCGGGCAACCACCTCACCTTCATCGACTCCATGATCCTTCCGCTGGTGTGCGACCGTGCGGTCCACTTCATCGGCAAGGACGAGTACGTGACGGGCAAGGGGATCAAGGGCCGCCTCATGGCCTGGTTCTTCACCGGCGCGGGGATGATCCCCGTGGACCGCGACGGGGCCAACGGCGGCGTCGCCGCCCTGATGACGGGCCGCCGCATCCTCGAAGAGGGCAAGATCTTCGGTATCTACCCCGAGGGCACCCGCTCCCCCGACGGCCGGCTCTACCGCGGCCGCACCGGCATCGCCCGCCTCACCCTGATGACCGGCGCCCCCGTCGTGCCGTTCGCGATGATCGGTACCGACAAGTTGCAGCCCGGCGGCGCCGGCATGCCGCGCCCGGGCCGGGTCACCGTCCGCTTCGGCGAGCCGATGGAGTTCTCCCGCTACGAGGGCATGGACCGCGACCGCTACGTGCTGCGCGCCGTCACCGACTCGGTGATGGCCGAAGTGATGCGGCTGTCGGGCCAGGAGTACGTCGACATGTACGCCACCAAGGCCAAGGCCGCCTGAGTCCGGGCTCCGGCGCGGCGCCCGCGGCTACTGCCGGCGCAGCGAGCGGCTGACGCCCGCCGCCGTGGTGGTGGCGAGGACCCAGCCGGTCACGATCAGCAGGTAGGACAGCCACTGGTACCAGCCGCTCGGCGCGTAGGCCTGCTCCTGGCCGAAGCCGATGATCGGCAGCATCAGGTCGATCGTGTAGAACACCGCGTTGAAGTCCGGCGCCTCCCCCTCCTTGAGCGCCCTCGGCGGGTGCGCCGTGTACGCGACCACGCCGGTGAGCAGGAGCGCGAACAGCCAGCCCGCCGCGCGCAGCGGCCGGAAGCCGTAGCCGACGGTCACCTCCTGGAGCAGCCCCCAGGCCCGCGAGGGCCTCGGCTGGGTGCGGCGGTGCCGGCGCAGCTTCGCGAGCTGGACGGTGCGGGCGGCCGCCTCGTCGCCCGCCGTCCGGTAGGCGGCGGCCAGCTGCTCGTAGGCGTACGGGAGGTAGCCGGACTCCTCCAGCTCCAGGGCGGGCAGCCGCTCCTCGGCGGGCAGGTGCGGGGCGAGGGTGCGGTAGCTCAGGCCGTCGAGCCGGATGGTCCGGGGCCAGGTCTCGGGCGGGATGTGCAGCAGGTCGAAGTGGGAGCGGCGCAGGTTCACGGTGCCCTGGATCCGCTCGCACTCGCGCAGCCACACCTCGCCGATCACGCAGCTGGAGGCGCGCAGGGCGATCCCCTCGGGATGGGAGAGGCGGGCCCGGGCGAAGTTGAGCTGGCCGGGGACGCGGGAGCCGGTGAGGTTGACCATGCCCCGGGCCTCCATCCGCATGGCGCGCAGGTCGGTGCCGACGGTCAGGGTCTCGGCGTGCAGGGCGGTGGCGCCGGGGGCGAGCAGGCGGGCGCCGTCGAGGTTGATCTGGCCTCCGACGGTGGCGCCGTTGAGGCGGAGTTGGCCGTGGACCGTCAGGTCGTTGGCGATGATGTCGGTGCCGACCTCGGCGTGGTTCAGCTGGAGCACGGCCTCGCCGGCCTCCTCCCCGGCCGCCGGGCCGACCACGGCCCCCTGGAGGAAGAGGCCGCCGGATATCCGGGCGCCCTGCAGGCGGACCGGGCCGGTGATGCGGCAGCAGGAGAGCCGGAGCACGATGTCGACCCGCAGGGTGGCGGCGGTGAGGCCGGGCAGGGTCGAGTAGCCGAGTACGAGGGCCTTGAGCTGGGCCCCGTACAGCAGGGGTTTGCGCTCGAACCAGCAGTCTCGCAGCCGGATGGCGTGGTCGACGGCGGCGTAGCGCAGGTCGAGCTTCCCGACGATCCGCGCGCCCTTGATCTTCAGGCCCGCGACCCGGCCCTCCTCGGCGGGGGCGGCGCCCAGCAGCAGCGCGCGCAGCACTTCGGCGCGCACCGTGCGGTCGGGCCCCCAGCCGGCGCCGTCGACGGAGCTGTCGTCGGGGTGCTCGCGGAAGTCGACGCCTTCGCCGCGCGGGAAGGCCTCCCACACGCGGCGTTCGGCCGGGGTCAGATCGTTGATCTCCATCGCGGGGATGGTGTCCCGCGCTTCCGCGGACTGTCAACTGCGTTCCCGAGCAGGCGGTTTGGCCTGAATCTGCCGGTCAGTGCTCGATGCCGTCCTGGAGCTTCTGGTCGCGGAGCAGGAACCAGGCGGCCGCGGCGGTGGCCAGCAGGACGGCCGCGCCGACACCGGAGGCCAGCCGCAGCCCGTCCACGAAGGCCTCCTGGGCGGCGCCGACCATCTGTCCGGCGGTGTGCGGATCCAGTGCCTTGGCCGCTTCCACGGCTCCGCCCAGGGACTCGTGCGCCGCGTCGGCGACGGGCGCGGGGACGCCGGCCGGGGCGGTGAAGCCCTGGTAGACGCCGGTGACGATGGAGCCGAGGAGGGCGATACCGAGGGCGGCGCCGAGTTCGTACGCCGTCTCGGAGACGGCGGAGGCCGAACCGGCCTGCTCCTTGGGCACGCTGGAGAGGATCACGTCGGCGGTGACGGTGAAGGAGAAGCCGGCGCCGAGGCCGACGACGAGCAGGGACGCCCCGAGCAGCGGATAGCCGCTCTCCTTGTGGACGAGGGTGAGGGCGGCCAGCGCGAGGCCTATCGCGGCGAGGCCGCCCGCCACGACGGACCGTACCGAGTACCTGCGCGCGTACCGGCCCGCGACCAGGCCGGTGGCCACCGCCCCGATGGCGGCGGGCAGTTCGGCCAGGCCGGCCTCCAGCGGGTCGCGGCCCTGGACGAGCTGGAGGAACTGGGAGAGGAAGAAGACGAGTCCGGAGAGGCCGAAGACGGTGAGCAGGTCGGCGAGGACCGCGCCGGAGAACCCGCGGTGCTTGAACAGCCGCATGTCGAGCAGCGGGGACGGCAGGCTGAACTGGCGGCGGACGAAGCCGTACAGGCACCCGGCGCCGATGGCGGCGGCCGCCCAGACGGCCGGGGTCGGGCCGTGGGTGGCAACTTCCTTGACGGCGTAGACCACGCCGATGACACCGGTGAGCGAGAGGGCGACGCTGGCCAGGTCCCACGGGCCCGCGACCGGGTTCTTGGACTCGGGCAGCAGCTTGATACCGACGAGGACGAGGGCGGCCATGACGGGCAGGTTGATGAGGAAGACCGAGCCCCACCAGAAGTGCTGGAGCAGGGCTCCGCCGACGACCGGGCCGACGGCCGCGCCGGCCGAGGCGGTGGCGCCCCAGATGCCGATGGCGAGGCTGCGCTCCCTGGGGTCGTGGAAGATGTTGCGGATCAGCGCGAGGGTGGACGGCATCAGGGTCGCGCCGGCCACGCCGAGCAGGGCCCGGGCGAGGATCATCATCTCGGGGCTGGTCGCGTAGGCGTTGAGCACCGAGACGGCTCCGAAGGCGGTGGCGCCGACGAGCAGCAGCTTCTTGCGGCCGATGCGGTCGCCGAGGGAGCCCATGGAGACGAGCAGGCCGGCGATGACGAAGGAGTAGATGTCGCCGATCCACAGCAGCTGGGTGCCGGAGGGCTTGAGGTCCTCGCTCAGGGCGGGCGTGGCCAGACCGAGCACGGTGGCGTCCACCGCGACCAGCAGGACGGCCAGCACGAGCACGGAGAGCGCCAGCCAGCGCCCGCGGCTCGGCCCGCTGCCGCCCTCCAACCCCTTCGTGCGGCTCGACTGCACGGTTCCGGTCATTTCTCCACGCTCCGTCGTGCGCCACCGAGCAGGAGCTCGATGATCATGTATTGGAAGTCCTTGGCGGCGACCCGGCCGTCCATGACGGCCCAGGCGCAGGTGCCGATGAGGCCGTAGAGGGCCTCGGTGAGCCATGCGGGGCTCAGGTCGATCCGGATGTCGCCCTCGGCCTGGCCCCGGCGGAAGAGCGCGCTGACGCGCGCGTCGAGCCGGGCCCAGCCCTCGTGGATCCGGTCCCCCTCGAACAACTGGTTCTCGGTGACGAGGAAGGCCAGCAGCTCGGCGTTGGGCTCGGCCTCGGCGACGAGGCGTCTGAGCGCGTCCACCGCCGTGCCCTCGTCCAGGCGGGCGTTGTCGAACGCCACCTCGAACTCGCGGATGCCGAGTTCTTCGAGGGCCCGCACGAGGGCGTCGCGGCCGGCGAAGTGCCGGTGCAGGGTCGCGCGGCCGATGCCTGCGGCGCGGGCTACCTCGTCCATCGTGGCGGTCGATTTGCGGGAGAGCAGGGCCGCCGCGTCGCGGAGCACCTGGTCACGATCCATGGCCATGAGACAAGCATAACCCGAATGAGACGTTCACGTCTCATCGGGTCGGGGCGTGCGGACATGCCGCAGGGGCGGCCGGAGCGGGGCTCCGGCCGCCCCTGCGGGGACGGTGCGCGTGGGCGCTACTGCTTGTGCGCCGCCCAGGCGTGCTGGATGACCAGGTCGGCCTTCAGCTCGGTCAGCTGGACCGCCACGGCCGACGGCGCGGTGCCGCCGCGCCCGTCGCGGGAGGCCAGGGCGCCCTTGACGTTCAGGACGGTCCGGACCTCGGGGGTCAGGTGCGGGGAGATCTTCGCGAACTGCTCGTCCGTCAGCTGGTCGAGCTCGATGCCCTCGGCCTCGCAGACCTTGACGCACTCCCCCGCGACCTCGTGCGCCACCCGGAACGGCACACCCTGCTTGACCAGCCACTCCGCGATGTCGGTGGCGAGGGAGAAGCCCGCCGGAGCCAGCTCCTCCATCCGCTCCCGGTTGACCGTGAGGGTCGCCATCATGCCGGTGAAGGCCGGCAGCAGGACTTCGAGGGTGTCGCAGGAGTCGAAGACCGGCTCCTTGTCCTCCTGGAGGTCCCGGTTGTAGGCGAGCGGCAGGGCCTTGAGCGTGGCCAGCAGGCCGGTCAGGTTGCCGATGAGGCGGCCCGACTTGCCGCGCGCCAGCTCCGCGATGTCCGGGTTCTTCTTCTGCGGCATGATCGACGAGCCGGTCGAGAAGGCGTCGTGCAGGGTCACGAAGGAGAACTCCTTCGTGTTCCAGATGATGATCTCCTCCGCGATCCGGGACAGGTTGATCCCGATCATCGCGGCGACGAAGGCGAACTCGGCGACGAAGTCGCGCGAGGCCGTGCCGTCGATGGAGTTCCCGACCGAGCCCCGCTCGAAGCCCAGGTCGGCCGCGACCGCCTCCGGGTCCAGGCCGAGCGAGGAGCCCGCGAGGGCGCCCGAGCCGTACGGGGAGACCGCGGTCCGGGTGTCCCACTGGCGCAGCCGCTCCGCGTCCCGGGACAGGGACTGCACGTGGGCCAGTACGTGGTGGGCGAAGAGCACCGGCTGCGCGTGCTGGAGGTGCGTACGGCCCGGCATCGCCACGTCGGGGTGGCTCTCCGCGAGGCCGACCAACGCGTCCTGGAGGTCCGCGATCAGGCCTCCGATGATCCGGGCGTGGTCGCGCAGGTACATCCGGAAGAGGGTGGCGACCTGGTCGTTGCGGGACCGGCCGGCCCGCAGCTTGCCGCCGAGCTCGGCACCGAGGCGCTCCAGCAGGCCCCGCTCCAGGGCGGTGTGCACGTCCTCGTCGGCGATGGTGCCGGTGAAGGAGCCGCTCGCCACATCGGCCTCCAGCTCGTCGAGCCCGGTGATCATGCGGTCGAGCTCCTCGGCCGTGAGCAGGCCCGCCTTGTGCAGCACACGGGCGTGGGCACGGGAGCCGGCGATGTCGTAGGGCGCGAGGCGCCAGTCGAAGTGGACGGACGCCGACAGCAGGGCCAGCGCCTCCGAAGGGCCGTCGGCGAAGCGGCCGCCCCAGAGCCGGACGTCACCGTTGTTGCTGCTCACAGCTACTGCTCCTCAAGACTGCATGGCTTTGGATGTGCAACCGCCTCCCCGCCGCGGAGGTAACGGGGAGGCGGTCCGAGTACGGCCCGCGGCGGGCGGCGGGCGGCCCGCGGCGCGCACGGGACGGCGGCTCAGGCCAGGTCGCGGCGCGCGGCGATCTTCGAGGAGAGGCCGAAGATCTCGATGAAGCCCTGGGCCTTCGACTGGTCGAAGGTGTCGCCGGAGTCGTAGGTGGCGAGGTTGAAGTCGTACAGGGACACGTCCGACCGGCGGCCGGTGACGACGGCGCGGCCGCCCTGCAGGGTCATCCGGATGTCGCCGGTGACGTGCTGGTTGGCCTCGTTGATGAAGCCGTCCAGGGCCCGCTTGAGCGGGGAGAACCACAGGCCGTCGTAGACCATCTCGCCCCAGCGCTGCTCGACCTGCCGCTTGTAGCGGGCCAGCTCGCGCTCGACGGTGACGTTCTCCAGCTCCTGGTGCGCGGTGATCAGCGCGATCGCGCCCGGGGCCTCGTACACCTCACGGGACTTGATGCCGACGAGGCGGTCCTCGACGATGTCGATCCGGCCGATGCCGTGGGCGCCGGCCCGGTCGTTGAGCTGCTGGATGGCCTGGAGCACGGTGACGGGCTTGCCGTCGATGGCGACCGGGACGCCCGCCTCGAAGGAGATGACGACCTCGTCGGCCTCGCGCGGGAGGGCCGGGTTCGAGGTGTACTCGTAGATGTCCTCGATCGGCGCGTTCCAGATGTCCTCCAGGAAGCCCGTCTCGACGGCGCGCCCGAAGACGTTCTGGTCGATGGAGTACGGGGACTTCTTGGTGGTCGCGATCGGCAGGTCCGCCTTCTCGGCGAAGGCGATGGCCTTGTCCCGGGTCATCGCGTAGTCGCGGACCGGGGCGATGCACTTGAGGTCGGGGCCGAGGGCGGCGATGCCCGCCTCGAAGCGGACCTGGTCGTTGCCCTTGCCGGTGCAGCCGTGGGCGACGATCGAGGCGCCGTGCTTGTTGGCGGCGGCGACCAGGTGCTTGACGATCGTCGGCCGGGAGAGGGCCGAGACCAGCGGGTAGCGGTCCATGTAGAGGGCGTTCGCCTTGATCGCCGGGAGGCAGTACTCGTTGGCGAACTCGTCCTTGGCGTCGGCGACCTCGGCCTCGACGGCACCGCAGGCGAGCGCGCGCTTGCGGATGACGTCCAGGTCCTCGCCGCCCTGGCCGACGTCCACGGCGACGGCGATGACCTCGGCGCCCGTCTCCTCGGCGATCCAGCCGATGGCGACGGAGGTGTCCAGGCCGCCCGAGTAGGCGAGTACGACGCGCTCGGTCACGGGTTTCTCCTTACGGTGCATTCAACGACAGGCATAACTATGCACTACTCCGTATGTTTCGTCAATCGACGCCATAAGAGGAGGTCAGCCGGTGTGTCGTCGTACTCGCGCCGCGCCTATGCCGCGCCTGTGCCGCGCCTGGTGCCGCGCGCTCCGGTGAAGAGCGGGCCCCGTACGGCCTGCCGCGCCGGCGCCGGGCCGTCCGCCCCGTAGCGTGCGGCCTGTGCTGCGTACCGCTCTCGTCACCGGCTCACTGGTCCTCGCCGCCCTGCTCCCGCAGGCCCCCCGGAGCCAGGTCCCGCTGCCCGCCCGCCTGGCCGACACGGGCGGCGGCAGCCAGCTGATCACCGCCGTGGCGCCCGCGCCGGGCTCCACGACGGGACGTCTGACCTGGTGGGACCGGCGGGCGGGACGCTGGTACGAGGCCGGGAGCGCGCCCGCCCGGTTCGGCGCGAACGGCCTCACCGAGGGCGCCGCGCGGACCCAGGGCACGAACACCACTCCGGCGGGCCTGTACGCCCTCCCGTACGCCTTCGGGATCCGCCCGGCGCCGGCCGGAACGGCCTACGGGTACCGGCGGGTGACGGAGCGTTCGTGGTGGTGCCAGGACAACGCGTCGGACAGCTACAACCGCTGGGTCGAGCCGCTGCCCGCGGACTGCGCGCCGGGCGAGGCGGAGCACCTGGTGACGTACGAGAAGCAGTACGCGCACGCCCTGCTCGTCGCCTTCAACTACGACCGGCCCGTCCGCGGCCGCGGCGCCGGCATCTTCCTGCATGTCAACGGCAAGGGCGCGACGGCCGGTTGCGTGTCCGTGCCGGAGCGGGCCATGCGGGAGATCCTGCGCTGGGCGGACCCGGGGCGGGACCCGCACATCGCGATCGGCACGGAGTCCGGGGACCTGGCCGTGACCCGGTACTGAGGCCGGTCCCGGCGGCGCACCGCCGCGGCCGGCTCAGCCCTCCTTCTGCGCCAGCCGCAGCAGGTGGTCGGCGAGGGCCTGGCCGCCCGCCGGGTCGCGGCTGATCAGCATCAACGTGTCGTCGCCCGCGATCGTGCCCAGGATGGCGCGGAGTTCGGCCTGGTCGATCGCCGAGGCGAGGAACTGCGCGGCGCCGGGCGGGGTGCGCAGGACCACGAGGTTCGCCGACGCCTCCGCGGAGATCAGCAGTTCACCGGAGAGGCGGCGCATCCGCTCCTCCTTGGCCGACTCCCCCAGCGGGGCCTGCGGAGTACGGAAGCCGCCCTCGCTGGGTACCGCGTAGATCAGCTCGCCGCCGGTGTTGCGGATCTTCACCGCGCCCAGCTCGTCGAGGTCGCGCGAGAGCGTCGCCTGGGTGACGCTCAGCCCGTCGTCGGCGAGCAGCTTGGCCAGCTGGCTCTGGGAGCGCACCGGCTGCCGGTTGAGGATGTCCACGATCCGGCGGTGGCGGGCGGTGCGGGTCTGCGGGACGGCCTGGCCGCCGTGCTCGTTGCCGCCGTGCTCGTTGTCCTGCGCCTGACTCATCGTCGTCTCATTCTCCGGATCCGTCCCCGCGGGCTGCGTCGAGGACACCGGGCAGGGCCTGCAGGAACGCGTCCGCCTCGGCCTCGGTCAGTACGAACGGCGGCATCAGCCGTACGACGTCGGGGGCGGGCGCGTTGACCAGGAAGCCGGCGTCCTGAGCCGCCTGCTGCACCTGGGGCGCGAGGGGCTCGGTCAGCACGATACCCAGCAGGAGGCCCGCACCCCTGACGTGGGAGACCAGCGGATGACCGGTCCCGCCGCCGCCGAGGCCCTCGATGCCGGCGCGCAGCCGCTCGCCGCGCGCCTTGACCTGCTCCAGCAGGCCGTCGGCGGCGATGGTGTCGATGACGGCGAGGCCGGCGGCGCAGGCGACCGGGTTCCCGCCGAAGGTGGTGCCGTGCTGGCCGGGCCGCAGGAGGTCCGCCGCCGCGCCGAAGGCCGCGACGGCGCCGATCGGCAGGCCGCCGCCGAGCCCCTTGGCGAGCGTGACGAGGTCGGGCTCGACGTCCTCGTGGGCCTGGTGCTCGAACCACTGGCCGCAGCGGCCGATGCCGGTCTGCACCTCGTCGAGGACCAGGAGGGTGCCGGTGGCCCGGGTGATCTCGCGGGCGGCCGTCAGGTAGCCGGCAGGGGGCACCACCACGCCGTTCTCGCCCTGGACGGGCTCGATGACGACGAGCGCGGTCTCCTCGGTGACGGCGGCGCGCAGCGCTTCGACGTCGCCGTACGGGACGTGCGTGACGTCGCCGGGCAGCGGCAGGAAGGGCTCCCGCTTCGCGGGCTGGCCGGTGAGCGCGAGGGCGCCCATCGTCCGGCCGTGGAAGCCGCCGTCGGTGGCGACCATGCGGGTCCGCCCGGTGAGCCGGCCGATCTTGAACGCGGCCTCGACGGCCTCGGCGCCGGAGTTGCAGAAGAAGACCCGGCCCGGGCGGCCGAACAGCTGGAGCAGCCGCTCGCCGAGTGCGACGACGGGCTCCGAGGCGTAGAGGTTGGAGACGTGCCCCAGGGTGCTGACCTGCCTGGTCACGGCCTCGATGACGGCCGGGTGGGCGTGGCCGAGGGCGTTCACGGCGATGCCGCCGACGAAGTCGGTGTACTGCTTGCCGTCCGCGTCCCAGACCTGTGCGCCCTCGCCGCGTACGAGGGCCAGGGCGGGGGTCCCGTAGTTGTCGGTCAGCGCCCCCCGCCAGCGGGCGCGGTACTCCTCGTTGCCGGTGCCGCTCGTCATGCCGTTCCCCCTCGCTGCTCGTCGGGCACGACCATCGTGCCGATTCCCTCGTCGGTGAAGATCTCCAGCAGGATCGAGTGCTGGACCCGGCCGTCGATGACGCGGGCGGTGCTCACGCCCCCGCGCACCGCGTGCAGGCAGCCCTCCATCTTGGGCACCATGCCGCTGGACAGCTCGGGCAGCAGCTTGTCCAGCTCGCTGACGGTGAGCCGGCTGATGACCTCGTCGCTGGCGGGCCAGTCCGCGTAGAGGCCCTCGACGTCGGTGAGGACCATCAGCGTCTCGGCGCCGAGCGCGGCGGCGAGCGCCGCGGCGGCCGTGTCGGCGTTCACGTTGTAGACGTGGTGGTCGTCGGCGCTGCGTGCGATGGAGGAGATGACCGGGATGCGGCCGTCCGCCAGGAGGGCCTCGATCGCGCCGGTGTCGATGGCGGTGATCTCGCCGACCCGCCCGATGTCGACGAGCTCGCCGTCGATCTCGGGTGTGTGCTTGGTCGCGGTGATGGTGCGGGCGTCCTCGCCGGTCATGCCGACGGCGAGCGGCCCGTGCTGGTTGAGCAGACCGACCAGTTCGCGCTGGACCTGACCCGCCAGCACCATCCGGACGACGTCCATGGCCTCGGGGGTCGTGACGCGCAGCCCGGCCTTGAACTCGCTGACCAGGCCCTGCTTGTCGAGCTGGGCGCTGATCTGCGGGCCGCCGCCGTGGACCACGACGGGCCGCAGGCCGGCCTGGCGCAGGAAGACCACGTCCTGGGCGAAGGCGGCCTTGAGGTCCTCGTCGACCATGGCGTTGCCGCCGAACTTGATGACGACGATCTTGCCGTTGTGCCGGGTGAGCCAGGGCAGCGCCTCGATGAGGATCTGCGCCTTGGGCAGCGCGGTGTGCTTGCGGGCGGTCATGAGCTGTACGCGCTGTTCTCGTGGACGTACTCGGCGGTCAGGTCGTTGGTCCAGATGACGGCGGTCTCGGTGCCGCTGGACAGGTCGGCGGTGATGCGGACCTCCCGGCCCTTCATGGAGACCAGGTCGCGGTCCTCGCCGACCGAGCCGTTCCTGCAGACCCAGACGCCGTTGATGGCGACGTTCAGCCGGTCCGGGTCGAAGGCGGCCCGGGTGGTGCCGATCGCGGAGAGCACCCGGCCCCAGTTCGGGTCCTCGCCGTGGATGGCGCACTTGAGCAGGTTGTTCCGGGCGATGGACCGGCCGACCTCGACGGCGTCCTCCTCGCTCGCCGCGCCGACGACCTCGACGCGGATCTCCTTGCTCGCGCCCTCGGCGTCGCCGATCAGCTGGCGGGCCAGGTCGTCGCAGACGGTACGGACGGCCTCGGCGAAGTCCTCGTACCCGGGCACCAGGCCGGACGCGCCGGAGGCCAGGAGCAGCACGGTGTCGTTGGTGGACATGCAGCCGTCGGAGTCGACCCGGTCGAAGGTGGTGCGGGTGGCGGCGCGCAGCGCCTTGTCGAGGGTGGCGCTGTCCACGTCGGCGTCGGTGGTGACGACGACGAGCATGGTGGCCAGGCCCGGGGCGAGCATGCCCGCGCCCTTGGCCATGCCGCCGACGGTCCAGCCGTCCTGGGAGACCGTGGCCGTCTTGTGCACGCTGTCGGTGGTCTTGATGGCGACGGCCGCGTCCTCGCCCCCGTCCGGGGACAGGGCCGCGACCGCCGTGTCGATGCCGGGCAGCAGCTTGTCCATGGGGAGCAGGATGCCGATCAGGCCGGTGGAGGCGACCGCGACCTCGCCCGCGTTGGCGTCGCCGCCGAGGGCGGCGGCGACCTTCTCGGCGGTGGCGTGGGTGTCCTGGAAGCCCTTGGGGCCGGTGCAGGCGTTGGCCCCGCCGGAGTTCAGGACGACCGCGCCGACGGCGGCGCCCCGCAGGACCTGCTCGGACCAGAGCACCGGCGCGGCTTTGACACGGTTGGAGGTGAAGACGCCCGCGGCGGCCAGCCGGGGCCCGTTGTTGACCACGAGCGCGAGGTCCGGGTCGCCGTTCTCCTTGATTCCGGCGGCGATGCCCGCCGCCGTGAACCCTTGTGCTGCCGTCACACTCACGGCGCGACTCCAATCGTGGAAAGACCCAGGCTCTCGGGGAGGCCGAGGGCGATGTTCATGCTCTGCACGGCGCCGCCGGCGGTGCCCTTGGCGAGGTTGTCGATGGCGCTGATCGCGATGATCCGGCCGGCGGACTCGTCGTACGCGACCTGCACGTGGACGGCGTTGGAACCGTGGACGGACTTGGTGGACGGCCACCGGCCCTCGGGCAGCAGGTGGACGAACGGCTCGTCCGCGTACGCCTTCTCGTAGGCGGCGCGGAGCGACTGCGCCGTGGTGCCGGGGCGGGCCTTGGCGGAGCAGGTGGCGAGGATGCCGCGGGCCATGGGCACGAGGTGCGGGGTGAAGGAGACACAGACCTCGGTCCCGGCCAGCGGGGAGAGGTTCTGCACCATTTCGGGGGTGTGCCGGTGGCCGCCGCCCACGCCGTACGGGGTGACGCTGCCCATCACCTCGGCGCCGAGCAGGTGCGTCTTCGCCGCCTTGCCCGCGCCGGAGGTGCCGGTGGCGGCGACGATCACGGCCTCGGGCTCGGCGAGCCGGTCCTGGTAGGCGGGGTAGAGCGCGAGCGAGACGGCGGTGGGGAAGCAGCCGGGGACGGCGATGCGCTTGGCCCCCTCCAGTGCGGCCCGCGCACCGGGGAGCTCGGGGAGGCCGTAGGGCCAGGTCCCGGCGTGCGGGGCGCCGTAGAAGGCGTCCCAGGCGGCCGGGTCCTTGAGCCGGTGGTCGGCGCCCATGTCGACGACGAGCACGTCGTCGCCGAGCTGGGCGGCGACGGCCGCCGACTGGCCGTGCGGCAGCGCGAGGAAGACGACGTCGTGCCGGCGGCCCTGTCCCGCGAGGACCTCGGGCGTGGTGGCCTCCAGCGTCCGCCCGGCCAGCGGCACCAGGTGCGGCTGCAGGGAGCCGAGGAGCTGCCCGGCGTTGGAGTTCGCGGTCAGCGCGCCGATCTCCACCTCGGGGTGCGCGAGCAGCAGGCGCAGGACTTCACCACCCGCGTACCCGCTCGCTCCGGCCACTGCTGCACGTACCACCATCGGACCCTCCTCGTCGATGGCATGACTATACGTTTCCCTGCACGTTTATGCAAAGCTCCCCCGAGCTCCCGGGCCCGGGGGCTGCGACGGGGCGATGGCCGGCCCGGGGCGTTTCTTCGGTGCTTCACGGCGCGGCCGATGAGTGTGCTGCTCCCGGTCGGTCCAAGCTCGTGACACCCCAGGAAAGGACACCGCCATGCCGGAGCTTCTCGTCGACTTCATCACCTCCCTCGACGGCCATGCGTCGGGAGAGGGATGGCCCGGGTTCTGGGGCCTTGAGGGGCCGGAGTACCTCGCGTGGCTCGGCGAGCAGCCCGAGGCCACCTACCTGATGGGAGCGAACACCTACCGCCTGATGTCGGGCTTCGCCGCAGGCGAGGTCCCCGACGGCCAGGACGAGTTCAGGCCGGAGGAAGAGGCGTCCGTCGACGAGCTCACGCAAGCGTCCAAGGTGGTGTTCTCCTCCTCCCTCCAGGAGCCACTGACGTGGGCCAACTGCACGCTCGTCCGCGACGACGCTGTCGAGGCGGTCCGCGCCATGAAGTCGAGTGGCTCGGGGCTCCTCAGCACGATCGGCAGCCTCAGCCTGTGCCGGTCCCTGCTACGAGCCGGACTCGTCGACCGCTTCCGGGTCGTGATGTTCCCGGTGATCACCGGGGCCACGGGCGAGGAACGCATCTACGACGGCTATCCGGACGTCGCCCTCGAAATGATCGAGCACCGCACCTTCGACGGCCGCATCCAGCTGGTCGAGTACAAGCCCAGCGTGCTCGAACACCCGCCGCTCGCCGTCCCTGCATGACCTCGCCCCGTCCGCCGCTCCGGACGGCTGCCCAGCCCGGATAGGCCTGGCCCGTCCGGGAGCGGTGGCTCACCGGGCCCGGCGCTCGGCGAGGCGGTCAACGAGCCCGGTGACTGCCTCGGCGGCTGCCTCGCCGCTCAGGTCAGCTAGGGGTGAGGAGGCAGAACTCGTTGCCCTCCGGGTCGGCCAGGACCGTCCAGGAGATCGCGGACCGGTCGATGTCGGGGGCGGTGGCGCCCAGGGCGCGCAGTCGGGCTTCCTCGGCGGCCAGGTCGTCACCGGGGTAGGGGCGGACGTCGAGGTGGACGCGGTTCCACCCGTGCTTGGTGTCGGGGGTGCGGAGGAACTCCAGGTAGGGGCCGACGCCCTTGGCGGAGCGCATGGTCGCCTGGTCGTCGGTGACCTCGTGCAGCGTCCAGTCCATCGCCTCGCCCCAGAACCGGGCCATCCCTCGCGGGTCGGCGCAGTCGACCACCACCGCGGCGATCGGCCCGGTGTCCCGGTAGGTCAGGCGGGGCTCCAGGACGCAGAACTCGTTGCCTTCCGGGTCGGCCATGACCGTCCAGGGGACGTCGCCCTGACCCACGTCGGCGAGCGTCGCGCCGAGCTCCTTCAAACGCGCGACCAACTCCGCCTGATGGGCGGTCGAGGTGGTGGCCAGATCGAGGTGCACGCGGTTCTTGGCCGTTTTGGGTTCCGGGCGGGCGATGATGTCGATGCAGACGGCCGCGGGGTCGGGGTAGGTGAAACCCACGGGTTCGAGGTTGGTCACGCCGGGTCCCTCGCTGTCGACACCCCAACCGAGTGCCTCCGCCCAGAACCGGCCGAGCGCGGAGTCGTCCTGGGCCTTCATATTGATCTGTACGAGTCGTGTCGCCATGCCGCAGATCCTAGAAGCTGCCGCCGGCCCGCAGGCCGCCGTGGTCGGACACCGCTGGAGACGGGCCGACGGAGGGGCTCAGCCGCAGACCTGCACCGCGTACAGCGCGCCGAGGGCCGCGGCGAGTGAGCCGAGCAGCAGGCGCAGGGCGGTCTCGGGCAGTCGGGGCTGGAGCCGTGCGCCGACGTACCCGCCGATCAGCCCGCCCGCGCCGCAGGCGAGGCCCAGCCACCAGTCCGGCGCGACGGGGCCCCGGCCGACGGCCGCCAGCAGCGCGTACGCTCCGGCGCCGGCGACCGAGGAGGTGAACGTCGCGGCGAGGGCGGCGGGAGCGACGCGGGCCAGGGGCACGCCCCGGGCCGCGAGGACGGGACCGAGCAGGGAGCCGCCGCCGATCCCGTAGACGCCGCCGACGACGCCGACGCACACGGCCAGGACGGCGAGCCCGGTCGGCTCCGGATCGGCCGCGGCCCGGGCGGCGGGCCGGCCGGTACGGAGGCACAGCCACACCCCGAGCGGCAGGAGGAGGGCGGCGAGCAGCAGCCGGAAGACGTCGGGGCCGGGCAGGGCGAGCACGCGGAGCGCGGCGCCGACGAGGACACCCGGCAGGGTCCAGACGACCAGGCGCCTGGCCAGACCGTCGCGCAGGGCGCCGTGGCGGCGGTAGCGCCACAGCGCACCGGGCCCGGCGACGACGTTGAACAGCAGGTTTGTCGGGGTCACCGCGGGGCTGGGCACGCCCAGCACGCTCAGCTGGACCGGGAGCAGGAAGACCGCCCCGGACACACCGACCGGCGCGGTCAGCGTCGAGATCAGCAGGCCGGCGGCGAACCCCGCCCAGATCGTCCATTCCACCGCTGTTCCCGCCCGTCGACCCCGCGTCAGTATGGGGGCGGGCGGCGCTCGCGGCGGCGCCGGGGGCGGATCCGCCACGAGGTGTTCATGAACCGCGGGAGCGCCCGGCGACCCCCGCCGCGGCTAGGCCCTCGGCGGCTCGGCCAGTGGGTGGCCGAGGGCGTGGCGGACCCAGATGTTCGGCTCCACGTAGACCGCGTAGCCCTGCTCCGGCTCGCAGCGGACCGGGGCCAGTGCGCCGGGGACGTGGACGGGGCCCGGCCGGTCGAAGGGGAGGCCGGTCCACCGGCGCCATTGCGCGAGCGAGCCGTTGATCGTCATCGACAGCGGGGCCACCGAGTCGATGACCCCGCCCGCGCGGACGTGGACCCGCAGCCACGGATCGTGCGGCAGGCCGTCCTCGCGGGTCCGGTACGCGTACGTGTGGATCGGGGTGTCCGGTTCGGCGTGCTTCGCGCTCGGCCGGACCGGGGCCACCGCCTCGGCGAAGCCCCGGGCGCGGGCGTTGTCCCGCAGCGCGGCCAGCATCAGCCCGGACAGCCCCTCGCCCTGCCGGTCGGTGGCGATGGTGATCTCGATCGCGCTCACCGTGTCGGGCTCGACCCCGCGCCGCAGATCGGAGAAGGCCCACATCAGGATCTGGTCCCAACCGCGCGCGGGAAGCACCCCGTCGCGGCCGGCGGCGTGCAGTGCGAACGGCAGACTGAACGCCCGCCCCACCACCGCGTCGCCGTCCGTGGCCACCAGGACGTACTCCGGCAGCTCGGCGGCCATCCGCGGGTACAGCAGCCAGGCGAGCGGGTCGTGGGTGGCGAACTCCGGCCACGGGTCCTGCATGTCCCAGAGCCGGTCGGCCAGTTCGGGCCGCTCCGCGAGCGTGGTGATCGACAGTACGGTCATGTCCGCAAGGTAGGCCCGCGCCCGTCCTCCCTCAACAGGGTTTCCACCGGGGGTTGCAGAGAGAGGTGCCAGTGCCCCGGCCGGCCCGTCAGGGTGAGGGTGGACAGCGGCCGGACGTCCACGTTCCAGTAGCTCTGCGGCGGTGCCCGCAGCGCGTAGACCAGGGCGGCCCGGACCACCGAGGGCTCCGCCACCGCCACGATGGCGCCCCCGTCGTCGGCGGGCCGGGTGTCCAGCCAGCCGCCGATCCGGGAGATGAAGGCGAGCAGGGACTCGCCGCCGTGCGGGGCGGCCCGGGGGTCGGCGAGCCAGAGGTCCACCGCGTCCGGCTCGTGTGCGGTCACCTGCGCCAGGGTCAGTCCGCGCCAGCGGCCCATGTCGCACTCGCGCAGCGCGGGCTGCGCCAGTGGGGCGTACCCGAGGGCCTCGCCCGTGGCGCGGCTGCGCGGCGTGGGCGAGCAGTACCGAAGGTCGGCCGCGCCCAGCGGGACGAGGTCGCGCGCGGCGGACTCGACCGCCCGCCAGCCGGCCCCGTCCAGCGGGCGGTCGTCGTCGAACCGCTCGCCGAGCAGCGCGGAACTACGGGCTGCGGCAACCAGCGAAACCCGAACATGCATGCGGTGATGGTGGGCCGCGCGCCGCGCGGGGTCAAGCGTCCGGACCGGGCCGCCCGCCGCGCGGGGTCAAGCGTCCCGACCGGGCCCGCCCGCCTGTCGGCCCGCCGCTCCGGCCCGCAGCCGCCGGACCGCCTCCACCAGCTCACCCGGCCCGGCGACCCCTGCGAAGCTCAGCCGTACGTGCGGACCGGGCGGTTCCGCGCAGAAGTACGGGCGGCCGGGCGCAACCGCGACCCCGGCGCGCAGGGCCGTCGCCGTGAAGGCTGCGTCGTCCTCGCCGCCGCCCGGCCGGACCCACAACTGGTAGCCGCCCGACGGCAGGTGCGCCGGCGCCAGGTCGGGCAGCTCCCGCCGCAGGGCGCCGGCGAGGACGTCCCGCCGGTGGCGCAGCTCGGCGGCCACGGTGCGCAGGTGGCGCGGCCAGGAGGGCGCTCCGACGAGTTCCAGGGCGGCTTCCTGGAGCGGCCGGGGCACGAAGAACGTGTCGACGACCTGGATGGCGCGCAACCGGTCCACCACCGGGCCCCGCGCGGCCACGGCGCCGACCCGCAGGCTGGGCGAGGTGGCCTTGGTCAGGGACCGGACATGCACCACGACCCCGTCGGTGTCGTCGGCGGCCAGGGTGGCGGGCAGTGGCCCGGCGTCCTCGTGGGCGAGGGCGCGGGCGTAGTCGTCCTCGACCACGAAGGCGCCGGCGGCCCGCGCGATCCGCAGCACCTCCACCCGCCGACCGGGGGCGAGGACCGATCCGGTCGGGTTCTGGAACAGGGGCTGGCACACGAAGACCCGGGCGCCGGTCGCCTCGAAGGCCGCGGCCAGCAACTCGGGCCGCACCCCGTCGGCATCCACCGGTACGGGTACGGGCCGGCAGCCCGAGGCCCGGGCGATGGCCAGCAGGCCGGGGTAGGTCGGGGACTCCACCAGGATCGGCGCCCCGGGCGGGGCGAGCGCCCGCAGGGCGGTGGCCAGGGCGCTCTGCCCGCCCGCGGTGACCAGTACGTCGGCCGCGGTGACGGCCCCGCCGATCTCCCGGGCGAACCAGTCGCGGAGTTCGGGCAGCCCCTCGACGGGCGGCCGCCCCCAGGCCCCCGGCCTCCTCCCGGCCCGGGCCAGGGCGGCCGCCATGGCCCGCTCGGGCTGGAGCGAGGGGTGCAGGTAGCCGCCGTTGAGCTCGATCACGCCGGACGGCGGGGCGGCCAGCGATCCCAGCACGCCCGAGGCGTCGACGGACCGGGGAACGATCTCCCCGCCGCCCTCCGCGCTCAGCGCGACCTCCTGCCAGGAGGTGTCCCCGAGCGCGGGCCCCGAGGCCGCGCGGGACTCCGCGCGGTACACCCCGGCGCCGGGGCGGGTGACGACGAGCCCCTCGGCGGCGAGTCGGCCGAGGGCCCGGGAGACCGTGACCGGGCTGACCCGGTAGCGCTCGACCAGTGCCCGACTCGACGGGAGCTTTCCACCTACTGAGTAGCGGTTGAGCTCGGAGCGCAGGGATTCCACCAGCTCGGCCACACTGCTACGCTCGTTCATGAGAGCAAAGAATAGCGCTACCGGGACCACGGCGATAGCGGTGCCTCCTTCCACCGCACGGATCGGCGCGGGCGGCGGGGGCCGGGCGGCGACCGCGCGACAGGACCGGGGCGCCCCCGGCGGCCGGGGCACCCTGCTCGCCTCCCTCGGCGTCGTCGCCTTCTCGCTGACCTTCCCCGCCACCGCCTGGGGCCTGGAGAGCTTCGGCCCCTGGTCCCTGGTCGCCGTGCGCAGCGTCCTCGCGGCCGTCATCGCGGGCGGGTTCCTGCTGGCCCGGCGGATTCCGCTGCCCGCTCGCGAGCACTGGGCCGGTCTGGCCGTGGTCGCCGCCGGCGTGGTGGTCGGCTTCCCGCTGCTGACCACCCTCGCCCTGCGGACCTCCACCACCTCGCACGCCGCCGTCGTGGTCGGGCTCCTCCCGCTGACCACGGCCGTGACCGCCGCGCTGCGCACCGGAGTCCGCCCCTCGGTCCGGTTCTGGGCGGCTGCCGTCGCGGGGGCGCTCGTGGTCCTCGGATTCACGCTGGGCGGCAGCGGCGGCTCCCTGACGGCCGGCGACGGCTACCTGTTCGCCGCGCTGCTCGTGTGCGCCGCCGGGTACACCGAGGGCGGCCGGCTGGCGCGGTTCATGCCCGGCTGGCAGGTGATCGGCTGGGCCCTGGTGCTGTGCCTGCCGCTCGCCCTGGCCGGCTCGGTGCTCGGGCTCGCCCACGAGCCGGTGCACCTCACCGGCCGGGGCCTGGCCGGCCTGGTGTGGGTGGCGGCGGGCTCCACGTTCCTCGGCCTGTACGTCTGGTACCGGGGCATGGCCGAGATCGGGGCCCCGCGCGCCAGTCAGCTCCAGCTCGCCCAGCCGCTGCTGACCCTGGTGTGGTCGGTGGCCCTGCTGGGCGAGCACCTCACCCCCGCGGCGCCGGTCGCCGCCTGCGCGGTCCTCGTCTGCATCGCCTTCACCCAACGGGTCAAATAGCGCCGGAACGACCTAAACTGCTAGCACCGGATCGGACCGCCACCGAGGAGGTCAGTTATGCGCGCGACCGAGGGCGACCAGCTGGTACAGCACGGCAGGATCGTCGGACAGCATGACAAGGTGGGCGAGATCACCCAGGTCCTGGGTGAGAACGGAACCCCCCCGTACCGGGTCCGCTTCCAGGACGGGCACGAAGCGCTGATGGCTCCCGGACCGGACTGCACGGTCCGCCACCCCGAGACGCCCGAGCCCTGACCGGCGGCTCACCGATTCGCCCGCCGGCTCACCGGGGGGGGCACCGCCGAGCCGTAGTGGTCGGCGACCACCCGGGCCATCGCACCATTGGGGTCCGCGACCACCTGCTTCGCCGAGAAGTAGACGTGGCCGCGGACCTCGGCGTACTCCTTCGCGAACCGCAGGTGCCGCGAGAGCTCCTGCGGATCGCGCCAGGCGGCCGTGGGGCTGTTCGCGTCGCTGCGGTACAGCGCCTCCCCCACGTACAGGTCCACGCCCGTGCCCGCCACCGTCCGCGCCCACCAGGGGACCACGTCCGCGTAGTCGGCCGTCGGATGGCCGAGGTGCCAGTACACCTGCGGGACGACGTAGTCGATCCAGCCCTCGGTGACCCACTTGCGGGTGTCCGCGTACAGGTCGTCGTACGTGCCGAGGCCCGCCCGCGTCGGGGAGCCGAGCGGGTCCCGGTCCGCATTGCGCCAGACCGCGAAGGGGCTGATGCCGAACCGCGCCGCCGGCCTGGCCTCGCGCAGCCGCTCCGCCATCTCGCGGACCAGGGTGTCGGTGTTGTGCCGGCGCCAGTCGGCGCGGGAGGCGAAGCCGCCCCCGTACTCCTCGTACGCCTCGTCGTCGTCGAAGTACTCGCCGCTGACCGGGTACGGGTAGAAGTAGTCGTCCCAGTGCACCCCGTCCACGGCGTAGCGCTCCACCGCGTCGAGCATGGCGTCCTGGACGAAGCGGCGCACCTCCGGCAGGCCGGGGTTGTAGTACAGCTTGCCGCCGTACGCAACGATCCACTCCGGGTTGCGCCGGGCCGGGTGCTCGGGCACCAGCCGCGTCGGATCGGCGTGGGTGGCGACCCGGTAGGGGTTGAACCAGGCGTGCAGCTCCAGCCCCCGCGCGTGGGCCTCGGTGACGGCCGTGCCCAGCGGGTCCCAGCCGGGGTCGGCGCCCTGCCGTCCCGTCAGCCACTGCGACCAGGGCTCCAGCGGGGACGGCCACAGCGCGTCGGCGGCCGGACGGACCTGGAGGATCACGGCGTTCAGCCGGCGCTCCACGGCGGTGTCGAGCAGAGTGATCAGCTCCGCCCGCTGCTGGGCGGCGGACAGTCCGCTGCGGCTCGGCCAGTCCACGTTCAGTACGGAGGCGATCCACATGCCCCTGAACTCGGCCCCGCCCGCGCCCCGTCGGCGGCCCCCGGCCCCGACCGCCGCGGCCGCCGCGGCGGGGGCCGAAGCCGCCGGGGCCGCCGCCGCGGGGGCAGACCCGCCC